>JBEDEF010000455.1:0-6108 GCA_041175845.1 Verrucomicrobiota bacterium | reverse complement strand
AGCGCCAAGTGGACCGGCTCCTTGCCTCTCCGCGCTACGGAGAGCGCTGGGCCTGGGATTGGCTCGACGCGGCCCGTTACGCTGACACCAACGGATTCCAGGGTGACCCGGAGCGCACAATGTGGCCGTGGCGGGACTGGGTGGTGAACGCGCTGAACGCGAACCAACCCTTCGACCGTTTCTCTATCGAACAACTCGCCGGAGACTTGTTGCCGGAGGCCACGCGCGAGCAACGGATTGCGAGCGGTTTCCACCGGAACAACATGTTCAACGGCGAGGGGGGGCGCATCCCAGAGGAGACGCGGGTGGAGAATGTTTTCGATCGCGTCGAGACCACTGGGGCGATCTGGCTGGGCCTGACGCTCTCGTGCGCCCGTTGCCACGATCACAAGTATGACCCCGTCACCCAGCGGGATTACTATGCGCTCTACGACATCTTCAACCAGATGTCCGAGACCGGCCGCAGCGCTGGTGGCCGCAGCGGCGCGATGGCCCCGGTGATCGACCTCTCTACCCCGGCGGAAGCAGAAGCGGTGCGGAAAGCGCAGGCAGCGGTGGACGCTCTGGCGCCGGAGATTGAAAGGTTCGAGCGGGCGAAATTCCCGCGACCCGAGGGAAAGCCGGTCATCGATTCCCCCGCAGCGCAGCGGCTGCCCGGCAACCTGCCCGCCACCCACGCCCGCACCGAGGTGAAGCGGCGCAGCCTCGACGGCCTACTCGAGGCACTGCCGTTCTTCCGGGACACCGAGCCGGACCCGGCTTACGTGAAGTTGCTTCAGCGGCACATCGCCGCCCTTCGCGCCCGCGACCGGGCGAATGACAGCATCACCAAGGTGATGATCATGGATCAGCTGCCGGAGCCGCGAGAAACCTTCATCCTCAACCGCGGGAGCTACGAAGCGAAGACCGAGACCCGGGCCTACGGCGCCGTACCCGCGCTGTTTCGCCCCGCCGGGCCCGAGCCCGGTCCGACTCAGCGGCTGAACCGCCTCGATCTTGCGCGCTGGCTCGTCTCGCCGGACAACCCGCTGGCCGCCCGTACCGCGGTCAATCGCGCCTGGCAGGCCTTCTTCGGCCACGGATTCGTCAAGACCGCGGAGGACTTTGGCGTGCAAGGTGATCCGCCTTCCCATCCGGAACTGCTGGACTGGCTGTCCGCTGACTTCGTGGCCCACGGCTGGGATGTGAAGCGCTTGCACCGGCAAATCGTCACAAGCGCCACCTACCGGCAGTCCTCGCGAGTGGGCGCCGCGCTGCGCGAAAGGGATCCGGAGAACCGCCTTCTCGCGCGCGGCCCGCGGCACCGGATGCCGTCCTGGATGATCCGCGACCAGGCGCTCGCCGCGGCCGGACTGGCTAATCTTACGCTGGGCGGGCCCTCAGTGCGACCCTACCAGCCGGCGGGCATCTGGGAAGAAGCCACGTTCGGCAAGAAGACCTACGTGCAAGACGAAGGCGACGCCTTGTACCGACGCAGCCTCTACGTTTTCTGGCGGCGGATCGTGGGCCCGACGACCTTCTTCGACGCCGGCGCGCGGCAGGTCTGCACCCTCAAGGTGCCGATCACCAATACCCCGTTGCACGCGTTGGTCACGCTCAACGACCCCGCGTTCGTCGAGGCTGCACGCGTCATGGCACAGCGCGTCCTTACCGGTGCGGGTAGCGACGCCACCCGCCTGCGCTTTGCCTTCCGGCTAGTGACTGCCCGGGTGCCCTCCGCGGCGGAGGAGGCAGTGCTGTCCGGGCGGCTCACGCGATTGCGGGCGGACTTTGCCCGGGACGCGGAGGCGGCCCGCCTACTCTCCGCGGCCGGCGCCGCTCCGCGTCCGAACGGCCTTGCCGCGGGCGAGCATGCCGCGTGGACCGCGCTCTGTTCCCTGTTGCTCAACCTCGACGAAACCCTCTGCAAGGAATGAACCTGCTGCCCCCGTTGGAACCCCTCCTGGACGCGCGCGCGCTCCACACACGGCGCCAGTTCTTCGGTCGCTCCGCCCTCGGCTTAGGCACGGCGGCGCTCGCTTCCCTGCTGGGTCGTGACGCGCAGGCCGGTGCCGCCCCGCGCGGACAGCCGGGGATCGGTGGTTTGCCGCACTTCGCGCCGCGGGCGAAGCGCGTCATCTACCTCTTCCAGAACGGTGCGCCCTCCCACGTCGATCTATTTGATTACAAGCCGATGCTCCGCCAGTGGCACGGCAAGCAGATCCCCGACGAGGTCGTCGGCGGCCGACGTTTCTCGACGATGACCGGCGGCCAAACGGCGCGGCCGGTACTTGGAGAAATCACGCGTTTCGCGCAGCACGGCCGCAGCGGCGCCTGGGTCTCTGATTTCCTGCCGCGGACGGCGGCGATCGCGGACGACCTTTGTTTCGTGAAGTCGATGCATACCGAGGCGGTCAATCACGCCCCGGCGATCACCTTCTTCCTCACCGGGGCGGAAATGGCCGGACGGCCCTCGATGGGGGCTTGGCTCAGCTACGGCCTCGGCAGCGAGAGCGAGGACCTGCCCGCTTTCGTGGTGATGACCTCCCGCGATAAGGAGGCTAGCTGTGGACAGATCTTCTACGACTTCTACTGGGGCAGCGGCTTCCTGCCCTCGAAGTACCAGGGCGTCGCCTTCCGCGGCCGGGGCGACCCGGTGCTCTATTTGTCCAACCCCGCGGGCATGAGCCGCGAGATGCGGCGCGGGCTCCTCGATGATTTAGCCGCCCTCAACGAGGCCAAGCGGCGCGACTTCGGCGACCCCGAGATTGCCACCCGCATCGCCCAGTATGAGATGGCCTACAAAATGCAGACGAGCGTGCCGGAGCTCACGGACTTCTCGCGCGAGTCGCCGGCGACCCTCGCAATGTACGGACCGGACGTCACCAAGCAGGGTTCCTTCGCCTACAACTGCCTGATGGCGCGCCGGCTCGCGGAGCGCGGGGTGCGTTTCATCCAGGTGATGCACGCCGGCTGGGACCAGCACCGCAACCTGAACAGCCAGCTCAAGATCCAGTGTCAGGACGTGGACGCGCCTTCGGCGGGGTTGGTGCAGGACCTCAAGCAGCGCGGTCTGCTGGACGACACTTTGGTCATCTGGGGCGGGGAGTTCGGCCGCACGCCCTTCCTGCAGGGGAAGATCGAGGAAACCAAGCAATGGGGGCGCGATCACCATCCTTACGTGTTCACGATCTGGATGGCGGGTGCCGGAGTGAAGCCTGGGCTCACCTACGGCGCGTCGGACGACTTTGGCTTCAATCCCGCTGAGCGGAAGGTCCACGTGCACGACTTCCAGGCCACGGTGCTCCACCTGCTGGGCATCAACCACGAGCGTCTCACGTACAAGTTCCAGGGCCGCAACTACCGGCTGACCGACGTGCACGGGCACGTCGTGCGGGACCTGCTGGCGTGAGCGGGCCCGCACTGGCGCCGGTCGCGGTGCTCCGCACCCCGTTCGGGGGAAAGTTTGGCGTGCCCCGCCAGGCGGGGCTCGTACCCGCCGCTGAGGGCCGCGTAGAATTCCTGCCGGCCTTCGCTGCGCCAGAGTTCACCCGCGGTCTCGAGGCGTTTTCCCACCTCTGGCTGGTGACCGGCTTTCACCTGAACCCGTTGTGGAGCGGAAGCGCAGTGGTCCGGCCGCCGCGCCTGGGGGGCAACGCTCGGGTGGGCGTCTTCGCCTCCCGCTCCCCCAACCGGCCCAACGGCCTCGGCCTCTCGCTGGTGCGGTTGCTGGGGCAGGAACCGGGGGCGTTGCGCGTCGGCGGCGTCGACGCCGTCGACGGTACCCCGGTTTATGACGTGAAACCCTACCTGCCGTGGGCCGAGGCGGTTCCGGAAGCGCGCGCGGACTGGGCGGAGGCGCCCCCGGAGCGGCGCGAAGCGCAGGGAGTCAAAATCCCGGCGGAGTGCGCGGCGCGCCTTGGACCGGAGCGAAGCGCGCTGGTGCGGGAACTGTTGCGGCTTGAGCTGAGGCCCGCCTATCAGGAAGCGGGTGGGCGTACTTACGGGATGACCGTAGCGGGCTGGAACGTCCGATGGCGCGCGACGGACTGCGGGGGGCTCGCCGTGGTCGAGGTGGAGCCCGTCCGCACGGAGTGAGGCGACCGGTTCAGCTGGCGGCGGCTCGGATGCGCAGGAGGAGGTCCTTCGACTCGACCGTATCGCCGAGAGCGACGTGCAGCTCCGCGACAACGCCGTCGCAGGGAGCGTAGACGGAGTTCTGCATCTTCATCGCCTCCATCATCAGCAGCTTGTCGCCCTTCGCGACCTTCGAGCCGACCGAGACCGAAAGCTGGGCGACGAGGCCCGGGATCGGAGCGCCGACCTGGGCCGGATCCGCGAGGTCCGCCTTGGGTCGGGCCTTGGACTTGGGGGCCACCGACTTATCGAGGATGAGCGTCTCGCGGGCGATGCCATTGAGCTCGTAGCTGATCGCCCGGCGCCCGTCCTTGTCCGGTTGGCCGACCGAGATCAGGCGGATGATGAGCACCTTGCCCTCCTCGATGTTGACGGAGATCTCCTCGCCCGGGCGTAGCCCGTAGAAGAAGGCCGGGGTCGGTAGGACGGAGACGTCGCTATAGGCCGTGAGGTGCTTCGCGAAATCGGCGAACACCTGCGGGTACATAAGATGAGAATAGAGGTCGTCGTCCGTAGCGGGGCGCCGGAGCTTCTCCGCGAGCTCGGCGCGGGCGTGCTCGAGGTCGAGCGGCGGTGTAGCGGTGCGACCGCGCTTGCGGCTGGCCGCGACGTAGCGGGCGCGGGCCTCGCGGTGGCGCTTTTCGCCGAGCACCACTAGGGATACCCGCTCCGGCCAGCCACCCTCAGGCCAGCCGAGGCCGCCCTGCATCAGATCGATCACGCTCTCAGGGAAGGGGAGGGAGCCGGGCTCGAGGTTCACTACATCTGCGGGCTTGATGCCGCGGCTGAAGAGAAACAGCGCCAGGTCGCCGACCACCTTGGAACTGGGCGTCACCTTCACAATGTCACCGAGGAGTTGATTGACCTCCGCGTAGGCGCGGGCGATCTCCGGCCAGCGGTGGCCGACGCCCATCGAAGCGGCCTGCTCCTTCAGGTTGGTGTACTGGCCACCCGGCATTTCGTGGAGGTAGACCTCGGCCGAGCCGCTGCGGGGTGCGGTGTCGAACGGCCGATAATAGTCACGCACGACCTCCCAGTAGTCCGAGAACTGATTGAGGGCGTCCAGGTCGAGCCCGGTGTCGCGCGGCGTGTGCTGGAGCGCGGCGACCACCGAGTTGAGGTTGGGCTGGGAGGTGCTGCCGCTCATCGCCGCCAGGGCGAGGTCGACGACGTCCACCCCGGCGTCGGCCGCCCGGAGGACGCTGGCGGCCGCGATGCCGCTGGTATCGTGCGTGTGGAAGTGGATCGGCAGGTCGACGGCCTCCTTGAGCGCCTTGACTAGCTTCTGGGCGGCGTAAGGGCGGCAGAGGCCGGCCATGTCCTTGATCGCGAGCACGTGGGCTCCCATTTTCTCTAGCTCGCGCGCAAGGCGGACATAGTACTTCAGCGAGAATTTGTCCCGCCGCTCGTCCAGGATGTCGCCGGTGTAGCAGAGGGCGGCCTCGCAGACTCCGTGCGTCTCCCGCACGGCCTCCATCGCGACGCGGAGGTTGGGCAGGTAGTTCAGCGAGTCGAAGACGCGGAAGATATCCATCCCGCTGGCGGCCGCGTGGCGCACGAAGCCGGCGACCACGTTGTCCGGATAATTGGTGTAGCCGACGGCGTTAGCCCCGCGGAACAGCATCTGGAAGCAGATGTTGGGCACGCGGGCGCGCAGCTGCCGGAGCCGCTCCCACGGGTCCTCGTTCAGGAAGCGCATCGCCGTGTCGAACGTCGCGCCGCCCCACATCTCGAGCGAGTAGAGGCCGGGGGCGCGCCGGGCGAGGGCGTCGGCGCAGGCGAGCATATCGAAGCTGCGCACCCGCGTCGCCATCAGCGATTGGTGGGCATCGCGCCAGGTGGTGTCGGTGACCAAAAGGCGCTTTTGCCGGGCGGTCCAGCGGGCGAATTCGCGCGGCCCTAGTTCCAGCAGCAGTTGACGGGTGCCCGGTGGCGGGGAGACGTGGAGGTCCGCCGCGGGAGCCGGGGCGGCGGGCAGGGGCCGCTCAGGGC
>JBEDEF010000454.1:0-3222 GCA_041175845.1 Verrucomicrobiota bacterium | reverse complement strand
CCCTCCTCCTGCCCAGGAACGACCTGGCTGACCACCATCGGACAGCCCGCGGCGAGCGCCTCTTGGGTCGTGGCCCCGCCGGCCTTGCTGATTACGACGTGGTGCGACAGCAGCAGCTGCGGGATCTCGCGAGTCCATCCCAGCAGAGTGACGCCCGTCCGGTGTGCCGCGAGCGCCGTGAGCCGCGCACGCAGGTGCTCGTCCCGCCCCACGGCGAAAGTGAGGTCCCATCCTTTCTCGCACAGGAGCAGGCGCGCCGTCCGCTCCGCGCCGCGCCGGCCGGAGTGGATCATCACCAGAATGCGGGGACGTCCTCCGGCGCCGAGAACCGGGGGAGCCAGGGTGTCGCCGAGCCGCTCGAAGACAGGGGGCACTGGGAAACCGGTCACATCGATCAGCACGCCGGGCACACCCGCCGCTCGGAGCACGGCGGCGGAGTCCTCGTTCGGGACGAACCAAGCGGCGCAGCCTCCCGTCCACCAGAGCGAATTGAGACTAATGGAATCGGTCACCACGGTGAAGCGCGGCGGCACATGCACGCCGGCCCGGTCGAGGTGCCGGAGGGTGAAGTTATGACCCGGGAAGGTGGAGACCACCGCGAGAGGCTGATGGCACTCGAGCAGCGCGCGGAGGACCCGCGCATCGCCGGGAGCTCGCCCCAGCACCTGCGGCAGCAGCTTGGACCGATCCATCCAGCCATAGAGAAAACGCCACGCCCAAGGCAGGCGGTTGATCGCGGTCAGGTACGCCCGTCGCAGGACGGAGTTGATGGTCGGGTAGGCGTCGGCGAAGGGGTCGGCGATCACGGCAGCGCCTTCACCCTCGCGCTCATCCCACGCCTGGGCCACCGCGCGGGCCGCGGCGTTGTGGCCTTCGCCGAAGCCGGCGGTGAGGATGAGAATGCGACGGCTCACGCCCGGCCTACCCCCCCGGCTGTCAAACCCGCTGCTTGCAGCAGGTCCCGCTCAAAATCCGCGATCACTCGATCCCACGAATGCTCCTCGACCGCCAGCCGCGCGGAGCGCCCAAGTTGGGCGCGAAGGAACGGATCCGCCGCCAACATTTCCGCCGCGGCCACCAGCGCCTCCGGAGCATCCAACGGAGCCACTAGGCCGCTTTCGCCGTGACGCACAAACTGGCGCGCGGCCGCGTAGTCGAAGCCGGCCACCGCGAGCCCGCTTGCCATCGCCTCGGTGAGCACGTTGCCGAAGGTCTCGGTGCGGCTCGCGTGGATGTAGAGGTCGGCGGAGGCGTAGTAGGCGCCGATCTCCGGCCGGGAGAGGAAGCCCGCAAAATAGCACTCGGGGTGCGCGCGTTCCAATCCGGCCCGCAATGGCCCTTCGCCCGCCAGCACGAAGCGCAGGCCCGGATTGACCGCCCGCATCGCCGCGTAGCAGCGGAACAGCAGGTCGTAGTCCTTCTCCGGCGCCATCCGGCCGACGTGGAGCACCACCGGATGGTCATCGTCCGCGCCCCACGCGCGGCGCAACTCAGGCGAGCGCCGCAGCGGATGGAAGCAGAGCGTGTCCACCCCGCGGGACATCAGCGCGAGGTCGCGAAAGCCAGCCCCCGCCAACTCCGCGATGAGTTCGCGCGTGGGCGCGAACGTTCGCCGGGTGCGGTTGTGCAGCCGGCGGAGCCACGCGAGCACCAGTCCGCTCAGCGGGCCGGCCCGATAGTGACTGGTGTAGGCATGGAAGTTGGTGTGGAAGCTGGAGGTCACCGGAATTTCCAGCGAACGGGCGGTCGCCACGGCCGAGGCCCCGAGCGGACCCTCGGTGGCGACATGCACCAGATCGGGCCGCACCCTGGTCCAGGCGGCGCGGAGGCGACCACCAGCGGGCAATCCAAGCCGGATCAGCGGATAGCCCGGAACCGCGAAGCCCGGCAGCGAGACCACCGCGTAATCGGCCGAGCCAGGGAGCTCCACGAGGTCGTCCCGCCGCGGCCGGTACACCGTCAAACCGTGTCCCCGCCGGCCGAGTTCCCGCGCGATCACCCCGAAGGTCATCGCGACGCCGTTGACCTCCGGCGGAAAGGTTTCGGTAACGAGGGCGAGGTTCACAGGTGGGTGCACCCGTGACCGTGAGGGAGCTTTGTCGCGATTCCATGGCGCTCCGGTTACGTTTGCGCGAACAAAGCGCGGCAGGCGGGCACAATAAAGGGCGGCGCCCGCAAGGGACACCGCCCGGGAAAGTCCGGCGGACGAAGGGAGCCGGTCCGACTCAGCCGCGGTCGAGCTTCGCGCCGCTCTTCTTCCAGCCGTCGATGCCGGGGGCGTAGTGCTTCACGTTGGTGTAACCCAGCTGCTGTGCGGCCGTCGCCGCCGACAGGTAGGCGGTGCAGTGCTCGTTGCCGCAGTACGCGACCACGAGCGCGTTCTTATCCTTCGGGAGCAGCGCCGCGAGCTGCGCCTTCTGCGCCGCGTAGTCCAACGCCCCCGGAATCCGCCCCTCCTTGAAGGAGCTGGAGCCGTTCGCGTCGAGGAGCGTCACCGACTTGGCGGCGATGGCCGCGGAGAGGTCCGCGTGCGAGATGGCGGGGACCTTGGAGGAACCGGCCCACGCCGTGGCGGCGAGGCCGAGGAGGCAGCAGAGCAGGGAAGTCAGTTTCATCGCGACGAGCGTAGAAGGTTTGCGTCGCCGTGCAAGCGGGCTGCGGCGGCCTCAATTTCGGGGACAAGCGCGGATGGCGGAGCGAGCTCCGCCGCACCCAGCCTCCACCCCGCCCAACCGGCCATTTCGGCCGACGGCAAAATCCGAAAACGAAAGCAACCTGATGATCCCAATGCTCCCCGCCGTCCTAGTCCTCCTGCTCACCGCCGGCACTGCTCGCGCCGCTGCGAGCGCCACGACCCCGCCGCCGTTCGCCACCGCCGACGCCAACAGCGACGGCAAGCTGACGTCGCGGGAATTCACCGCGGTAATGAAGGGCACGCTGTCCGCGAGCGCCGCGAAGTCCCGGTTCAAGGAACTGGACAAGAACCAGGACGGCGCGCTCGCCAGCGACGAGTACGCCGCCGCGGCCCCCCGGAAGGGCGCCCGCCAGAAGCGCAACCCCGAGGCCAACTGAGCGATCCCGGCGCCGCGGGGCGCACCCGCGGCGCCGCTTTCCCCTCCCACTCCTTCTGACGATTGGAGCGATGCGAACCGCGCGGCGGCTCAGGCTCCGGCGGCAGGGACCGCCTCCCGCCAGCGGCGGAGCGCCCGGCCGGTGAGCGAC
>JBEDEF010000453.1:0-3306 GCA_041175845.1 Verrucomicrobiota bacterium | reverse complement strand
GTAGCACGAGGTCGCCGCGGCGAATCCGACCAGCGCGATGGGCCTCATCGAGGGCCAGCGGGATCGAGGCGGCGGAGGTGTTGCCGTAGCGGTCCAGGTTCACGAAGAAGCGGTCTGGCGGCAGCTCAAGGTATTCCGCGATCGCATCGATGATGCGTTGGTTGGCCTGGTGTGGAATCACGAGCGACACTTGATCCGCGCGTATCCCCTGTTGTTCCAGGATTTCGCGGGCGGCGTCGTCCATCGCCCGGACCGCGAGCTTGAAAATCTCCTTGCCCCGCATGCGCAGGAAAGGCCCGCGCTCGCCCGGCGCAGGGGGGGGCACGCACAAGAGATCGGCGTTGCTGCCGTCGCCCCCGAGCCGGGTGCCGAGCAGGCCCCTGCCTGGCTCTTCGCTGGTACCGAGAACGACCGCGCCGGCCCCATCGCCGAAGAGCACGCACGTGGTGCGGTCCTGCCAGTCTACCAGGCCCGAGAGCTTTTCCGCCCCGATGACCAGCGCGCGCCGGTAGCGTCCGGAGGTCAGGAGGGCGGCGGCCGTATCGAGCGCGTAGAGGAAGCCGGAGCAAGCGGCGTTCAGGTCGAAGCACGCGGCATGGGTCGGCACGCCAAGTTTCCGTTGCACGTGGCAGGCGCAGGCCGGCACCGGGGTGTCGGGCGTGATCGTGGCCACGATTAACAGGTCGATGTCCGCCGGGGTCAGCCCCGCTTGCGCCAGGGCAGGGAGCGCGGCGGCGACCGCGAGGTCGGAGGTCTCCGTCGCAGGTGATGCGATCCGGCGCTCGCGGATGCCAGTGCGCGTGCGGATCCATTCGTCCGAGGTCTCCACCTGCAGCGCTAGGTCGTCGTTCGTCACGACGCGCTCGGGGGCATGGGACCCGGTGCCGAGGATCACGGTAGAACGGGTCGTCATGGACGAAGGAGCAGACCGGCGGACGCGAGCAGCTGGGCTCAGGCCACAGCCGGGGTTGCGAGCACGTGGTTCGCGCGGGCGATGTCCGCCTCGATGTGGCGGTTCATATCCGCGTGGAGAATCTCGCCCGCCGCCTTGAGCGCGCTGACGATGGCGTGGCGGTTCGAAGATCCGTGGGCCTTGAGAATGTTGCCGTTTAAGCCGAGGAGCGGGGCGCCGCCGTAACGCTCAGGATTCATGCGTTCCTTCAGCGACTGGAAGGCGCCCCGCGCGAGGAGCGCTCCCGAAGCGCGAAGCGGATTGGCGCGCAACTCTTCCTTCAGCAGGTGCGAGAAGAACTTCACCAGCGACTCCCAGCTCTTGATCATGATGTTGCCGGTGAAGCCGTCACACACGACCACGTCGACCTGGTCGGTGAATACCTGAAAACCCTCGATCGGGCCGACGTAGTGGATCAGGTCACCAAGGCGCTTCAGTTGCTCGTGGGTCTCCGTGATCAGGGCCGTGCCTTTTCCCTCCTCGGTCCCGATGCTCATCAGCCCGACCCGCGGACGCTCCAGACCCAGCATCACCCGGCAATAGTGGCTGCCGAGAATCGCATTGTGAACCAGGTACTCGGTCTTGGCCTCCGGGTTCGCCCCGGCGTCGAGCAGGACAAAATGTCCACCGCGGCGGGGGCCGATGGCGGCCAACGCGGGACGGGCGACGCCAGCCATCGTCCGGAGCTTCAAGGTGCCACCAGCCATCAGGGCTCCGGTATTACCACAGGAGACCACGACGGAGGCAGCACCCGCTTTCACCAGTTCGATGGCCCGCACCATCGAGGCGTCCTTTTTGCGCTTTAACGCCTGCATCGGCTTGTCGGTCATGGTGATGACCTCGCTCGCGTGCAGGACCTGGAGGCGCTCTTCCGGCGCCAGTTGCTCTTGGCGCAGCAGGCCTTCCAGAACGGCCGAGTCCCCGACCAAGGTGATCGGAGGGAGTTGGGGGAGGGAACCGCGGGCGAGCTTCACCGCGGCCACCACCTCGACGGGACCGAGATCGCCGCTCATCGCGTCGAGCGCGATGCGGGCCTCGGCGGTCGGGGGGGAGCCCATCGCCTGTCCGGGGAGGACCGGGGTCAAGCCGTAAGGCTCAGACCTCGACGTTCAGTACCTGACGGCCGCGATACATCCCGTTCTTCGGGTTCACGCGGTGGGGGCGGAAGGCGGTGCCGTCGGTCGGGTCCTTGGCGAATTCCGGGGCCTTGAAGGCGTTGGCCGCCCGGCGGTTGGCGCTGCGGCGTTTGGACTGCTTGCGTTTCGGATTGGCCATGGGAGGAAAGAGAGGAGGCTGGGCGGAGCACGGGCGCCGCGGTCGGCAGAAAGAAAAGGGTTCGGTTTTAGGCGTCGGGGCCGGCAGGCGTCAAGCGCCTTTCCCTGCCGCGCGGCCGCGCGTCAGAGATCCTGGAGGGCGATGAAGGCGCCGCCGTGGAGGTAGGTGACAGTGCGCATCAGGTTCGCGAAGCGGAGACCGGTGTTCCCCATGGAGAACTGATAGCGGATGGTGGTGGGGAAGCCGACCGCGTTGATCGTCACCGCGCGGATGCCCTGCTCATTGGCCGGATTGAGCTCGTCCAGCCGGCGGATAACTTCATCGGCGGACTGCGGCGAGTTGAACTCATCGCCGAAGACGAAGACGCCCATCCGCATCCCGGAGTTCTCCTTGTCGTAGAGGAAACGCATCGCGTTGTAGATGCCGGGTACCGGGTTGCTGACGGTGTCTTGATCGTAGCGGCGAAGGGTGCGCTTGATGGCCTCGCGGGTCTGCGGAGTATCCGGGAGCCAGCCCGCGGTGCCGCTGCCGCGGCGGCCGAGGATGAAGCGGCCGTCGCCGTCGATCAGCTGAATACCCTGCACGTTGGGATAGGCATCGAGTACGGTCTCGACGGTGCGAATGACTACGGGCCAGAGGCCGCCGAAGTTCGGGTCGCGCATGGAGCCGGAGGTGTCGACCACGAAGGCAAGGAAGTTGCTGCCCACGGGGAGGCCGACGGGGGCGGGCGGCACCGCCTTGAGCACCATTTCGTGGTCGGGTTTGCGCTGGCGCGCGGCGATCTCTTTGCGCAACTCGTCGAGATCCACGAGGAGGGCCTGCTGCCCCTTTTTCTCCTGCTGGAGGCTGCGTTCCAACTGGTCGATCAGCGCCTGCAGGGAGTCCTGGCTCCGGCGCGCTGCCGCGAGGCGCGGGGTGAGGCGCTCCTGCTCGCGACGGGCCTCGAGTTGCGCGGCCTCGATTCGGGTCAGCGCCGCCGCCTGCTCCGCCAGCGCACGCTGGAGCGCCAGGAGTACGTCGAGCTGCTCCCGTTGCCGCGAGCCGATACTCAGCACAAAGATCAGGATGATCGCCCCGAA
>JBEDEF010000452.1:0-6527 GCA_041175845.1 Verrucomicrobiota bacterium | reverse complement strand
GTCAGGAGGCCCAGCGCGAAGAGCGCGAGCGCGAAGGGGAGAAGCATCCCGGCCAGCATGGTTTTCGTTCGCCAGCGCCCCGGGCGCCGCCGCAAGAACAAGGTGCATGATGCGCCGCTTGGATCAAACCCTCGCCAATCTCGGTTATTGCTCGCGCCGCGAGGCCCGGGACTGGCTGCGGGCCGGACGGGTACGGGTGGCGGGGCAACCGGCGGACGATCCCGGCCGGCGCGTCGCGGCGCACGAAGTGACGGTCGATGGGGAACCACTGGATCATCCCGATGGCCTCCTGCTCCTGTACCACAAGCCGGCGGGTCTGGTGTGTTCCCACGAAGGGCGGGAGGGGCCTTCGGTCTACGATGCCCTCCCGGAGCGCTGGGGCCGCCGGAATCCGCAGGTCACCAGCATTGGTCGACTGGACAAGGAGACGACCGGCCTGCTGTTGCTGACTGATTTGCCGGACCTGGTGCATCGGCTGACGTCGCCCCGGCACAAAGTGCCGAAGGTTTATCGGGCGGTACTAGAGGGCGCGGTCCCCGCGGCGGCGGCGGAACGCTTTGCGGCTGGGACGTTGGTGTTGCCGGGGGAGGATGGTCCTTGCGCGCCCGCGGCGCTCGAGGTGCTGGGCCCGCGAGAGGCGCGGCTCACCCTCACGGAGGGGCGCTACCATCAAGTGCGGCGCATGTTCGCCGCCTTGGGGACCACGGTGGTGGCCCTGCACCGGGAATCTTTTGGTCCCCTGACGCTCGAGGGACTGGCGCCGGGGGAGTGGCGGCCCTTGCCGCCCGGGACGTTCTCGGCAGGGCCGGCGTGAGGCCGGGTCAGGCGCCCTTAGGAGCGAGGGCGCGGGCGCGGCGGGAGACCTCTGGCCAGTGTTCTTCGGGGATGATCGGGCCGAGGTGGCCCACCGTTTCGCCGCCCATCAGGGAGGCGAGTTCCCCGCAGGTCGCGAGGGGCCAGCCCCGCAGGAAGCCGGCGAGGAAGCCCGAGGCCCAAGCGTCGCCGGCGCCGTTGGTGTCGAGCACCTTTGGCACCCGCAGCGGGTGGACGCGGTGCACGTCGCTGCCGCGGGCCAGCCAGGCCCCATCCTTGCCGACCTTGACCGCGGCGAGCACCCCGTGATCGGCCAGCCGGCGCGCAAGGGTCTCGTAGGGGGCGGTGGCATCCTGAAACAGGGCCCGGATCTCATCTTCGTTCGCAAAGACCACGTCGATCCCGTGGCGGAATTGGCGGAAGAGCCAGTCGCGGGCGGCGTGGACCACTTCGAAGGAGGAGAGGTCGAGGCTGGTGGTGCAGCCGGCGGCGCGGGCGGCGGTTAGGACGGCGTCGGCCAGGGCCTGATTGAAGACGAGGTAACCCTCGATGTGGGCGTGGCGGCAGCCGGCGAAGTCGGCCGGGGAGACTTCGGTGGGGGCGAGGGTCATCGCGGCGCCGAGGAAGGTGCGCATCGTACGTTGGGCGTCCGGGGTGACGAGGGCGAGGCAGCGGGCGTTGGGGTGGGCGCCCCGCTTGAAGCGGCTGACGTCGACCCCGGCGGCGGCGAAACGGCCGCGATAGGCGTCGGCCAGCTCATCGTGACCCAGTTTACCGAGGAACGTCGCACGCAGGCCGAGACGGGCCGCATTGAAGGTGGCATTGGCCGCGGAGCCGCCGGTGGTCCGTGCGGGCGGGTGGCCGAGGAGCCCGACGATACGGCCCATCTCCTGATCATCGACCAGAACCATCCCGCCCTTTTCGCCCGCGACGTGGCGGTGGAGAAAGTCCTCGGGCACCTGGGCGAGGAGGTCCATGATGGGTGAGCCGACACCGATGAGATCGAAGGAGGACATAGGAAGGCGTCAGCCGGTAACGGTCAGGCTGGTGGCGAGGAGGGGTTCTTCGTCCACCTCCACCAGTAGCGAGTACTCTCCGGGCTGGGGAAAGGAGAGGTTACGGATTTCGTTGATGAGGTTGATTCGGTGCAGGGGGCTCTGGGACTCGAAGTCGCGTTCGAGGAACGGCGACAGCTGCATTGCCTCGAGGCCCATCGCGATGCGCAATTGGTGCGGCCCGGGGGCGCAGTCGGTGAGGGTCAAAAACCACACCATGTAAGGGTGGATGACCGGGAATTGGCGCGCCTGGATATTGGAGAAGATCCCCAGAATCGTGTGTTTGCCCGAGCCCGGGTCGATGTGGACCGCGTCGCAGGTGAGCCACGCCAGGAGCTGGGGTTTGGACTGCACCGCCCGAGGAGGCCCGCGCCGCGCGGGGGCCGCAAATGATTTTTCTTGGCGTCGACGGCCGGGGGGCGCTGGGTGGCGGGGTGACGTCCGCTGAAGCCTCCGTGCAAGTCCTGGGGATCGACCTGAGCAGCTGGCCGCGCTGGGCGCTGATCGCCGTGGCCACGCTGCTGGTGACGGGCGGCCTCTGGGTGGCGATGAAGGTGCTCAAGTGGGCGCTGGGGCTACTTTTGGTGTTAGTGTTGCTGGGCGGGTTGGCCTGGGCCGTTTGGGAACTTATCGGCTGAGGCCGACGGGGCGGGGCCGAGCTTTGGCTTGCACGCGCCGGACGCGGACCCTCACCTTCCGCCCCCGTGAAATACATTTTTGTGACGGGCGGGGTGGTCTCATCCTTGGGCAAGGGGCTCACCGCGGCGGCGCTAGGCGCGCTGTTGGAGCTGCGCGGTCTGGTGGTACGGATCCAGAAGTTCGACCCCTACCTGAACGTCGACCCCGGCACGATGAGCCCCTTTCAGCACGGAGAGGTCTACGTCCTCGAGGATGGCGCCGAGACGGACCTCGACTTGGGGCATTACGAGCGGTTCACCAGTGGCAAGCTCTCGCGGCTCAACAGTCTCTCCTCCGGCCAGGTGTACGAGGCGGTGATCCAGAAGGAGCGGCGCGGCGACTACCTGGGCAAGACCGTGCAGGTGATCCCGCACGTTACCAACGAGATCAAGGAGCGCATCTACGCGGGCGGGAAGGACGCGGACGTCCTGATCACGGAGATCGGCGGGACCACGGGTGACATCGAGGGCCTGCCGTTCCTGGAGGCGATGCGGCAGTTCGCGCTGGAGGTGGGGCCCAAGGACGTGGCCTTCATCCACGTCACCTTAGTTCCTTACCTGCACGCCGCGGGGGAACTGAAGTCCAAGCCCACGCAGCAGTCGGTGGCCAAGCTGCGCGAGATCGGCATCCAGCCGCACGTGCTGGTCTGCCGGACGGACCATCCGCTGGACCACGACCTGCGCGACAAGCTCTCGCTGTTCTGCAACGTCCCCGTGAAGGCGGTGATCGAGTGCCGCGACGTGGCGCATTCGATCTACGAGCTCCCGCTGGCGCTGCAAAAGGAGGGCCTGGACCAGCTCGTGTTGGACCTGCTCGGCCTGCCGCATCCGCCGGCGACCAAGAACATCTGGGAGCAGATCGTCCGACGGCTCCTCAGCCCGCGGCACGAGGTGACCATCGGCGTGGTTGGCAAGTACATCGAGCTCCAGGATGCCTACAAATCGGTGTACGAGTCGGTGACGCACGCGGGCATCGCGAACAACTGCAAGGTGAACATCCGGCGGATCGACGCCGAGGAGCTGGAGCGGAAGAACGGCCTGGCGTTGCTGCGGGGCCTCGACGGGATTCTGGTGCCGGGGGGATTCGGCGACCGCGGCACGGAGGGCAAGATCGCGGCGGCGCGTTATGCGCGGGAGCATGGGGTGCCGTACTACGGCCTGTGCTTGGGCCTCCAGATCGCGGTGATCGAGTTCGCGCGCAATGTACTCAAGCTCAAGGGCGCCAACAGTACGGAGTTCGACCCGAAGGCGCCGCACCCCGTCATCAACATGATGGAGGAGCAGAAGCAGATCATCGACAAGGGCGCGACGATGCGGCTCGGCAGCTACGAGTGTGCGCTGACCCCGGGCACCCTGGCCCACCGCGCCTACGGGGTGGACAGCGTGCGGGAGCGCCACCGGCACCGCTACGAGGTCAACAACGCCTATGTGGGCCAGTTGCAGCGGGCTGGCATGGTGGTGAGCGGCATCAATCCCCGGCGCAACCTAGTCGAGGTGATCGAGCTGCGGGGGCACCCGTGGTTCCTCGGCACCCAGGCGCACCCGGAGTTCCAGTCCAAGCCGAACCAGGCGCATCCGTTGTTCGCGGCCTTCATCAAGGCGGCCTTGCGGCACCACCGCGGTGCGGGTGGCCGCCGCCGCAAGTAAGCCCGTGCGCTACGACCCCGCCCGCCTGCTGCTGATCGCCGGACCCTGCGCGCTCGAGGGCGACGCGGTCTGCCGGCCGGTAGCCGCGGCGCTGGCGGCCCTCGGCGCCGCTCATCCGGAGCTGCAGCTCGTCTTCAAGGGTTCCTTCGACAAGGCCAACCGCACGTCCCTCGCCGGTGCCCGCGGGCCCGGGCTCGCCGAGGGCCTCGCCCAACTGGCGGCCGTGCGCCGCGACTTCGGCCTACCGATCCTGACCGACATCCACGACGCGACCCAGGTGGCGCCGGTGGCGGAAGTTTGCGATGTCCTCCAGATTCCGGCCTTCCTCTGCCGGCAGACGGACCTGCTGCTCGCGGCGGCCGCGACTGGGCGGACGGTGAACGTCAAGAAGGGCCAGTTCCTCGCCCCGGAGGATATGGCCCACGTGACCGCCAAGCTGCGCGGCGGCGGGGCCGCCGAGGTCTGGCAGACCGAGCGGGGCACGACCTTCGGCTACCATAACCTGGTGGTGGACATGCGCACCTTCCCGCTCATGGCCCGCCACGGCCGGCCGGTGATCTTCGATGCGACCCACGCGGTCCAATTGCCGGGTGCCGGAGGCGGACGCAGCAGCGGCCAGCGCGAATTCGTGCCGCCCCTCGCCCAAGCGGCGTTGGCGGCGGGTGCGGATGGCTTGTTCCTCGAGACCCATCCCGACCCGGACCGCGCCCTCAGCGACGGTCCGAACATGGTGCCGCTGGCCGAACTGCCCGCGGTCATCGCCCGCTGTCTCGCCGTCTGGCGCGCCGTCCGCGGCTGAGCCAACTCGTGCGGGTCTGTCTCAGCCTGGAGCTTAAGCGAGTGACGGGTAAGGAGCGGGGAGACCCGCCCAACCACTGGGGTCCAGCTCAGGAACGTGGCCGCAAAAGGCGCAAAGGGTCGAATCCGCGGTCGAGGCCGTGCGTGGCGTCCATAGACGCCGCGCCCGCGGGATGGCGGGAGCCGCCGAGGCGGGGCTCGAACCGTGTTTCCGCCGCACGGGCGTCAAGGCTTCGTGGCCGTGGTTTGGAGCCCTCCTTCGGTGCGCTCCCCCTGAAACCTCCGCGGCGTCTATAGACGCCTTCATCAGTCCAGTCCGGGCCCAGCGGCCCTTTGAGCCTTTTGTGGCCATCCTCCGGTCAGACTTTCCCAAGCGGGATGGCCGCAAAAGGCGCAAAGGGTCGAATCCGCGGTCGAGGCCCTGCGTGGCGTCCATAGACGCCGCGCCCGCGGGATGGCGGGAGCCGCCGAGGCGGGGGCTCGAACCGTGTTTCCGCCGCAAGGACGCGCTCAGCCGCGCCGCTTGACCCTCCGCGGGCCGGTTCCACACTCCGCGGCAAATCCCCGCATGGCCTCCTTCCTCATTGAAGTCACCCTGCCCGCGATGGGCGCCACGGTGAACGAACTCACCGTCATCTCCCTGAAGGCACAGCCGGGCGAGAGCGTGCGCAAGGGACAGAAGCTCGCGGAGTTGGAGAGCGACAAGTCGGTCTTCGACTTCGAATCGCCGGCGGATGGCGTCTTACGGGCCGTCTTGGTCGCCCCCGGCGATGTCCGGCCTTCGGGTTCCCCGTTCCTGCGCTTGGAAACCGAAGATGAGTCCCTGCGGCACTTGGCCGCTGGGGCGGCCGCGGCGCCCGCGACGGCTTCCGCCGCGCCGGCGCCGAAGGCGGCCCTGATCTGGACCCCCCGGGCGGCGAAGCTCGCCCAAGAGGCGGGGTTGGACCCGGCCACGCTGACCGGGATCGAGGCCACGGGACCGGGTGGCCGGGTGTCCGGCGACGACGTCGCGCGGTATCTGGCGGCGCGGAAATCTTGAATCGACGTGGCCGGGAGGAGGGGTTTCGCTCGCCCTGCTTGAGCATTCATTCCGAGACGGTCTGCATCGCCGGCGTCGGCCACGCCGCCCCGGCCAACATCCGGCCGAACAGTGAGATCCTGAAGGCCTTCCCGCACCGGACGGAGGAGGAAATGATCCGCCTCACGGGCATCCGGGAGCGCCGGCACGCGGCCGAGGATGAGACCGCGACGGATCTGGCGGTGGTCGCCGTCCAACACGCCTTGGAGCAGGCCGGCATGCCGGTTTCTGCGATCGATGGGATCATCATGGCCACGATCATCCCCGATCAGCCGGTGCCGTCCGCCGCGAGCGCGCTGGCCCGCCGCCTCGGGGTGCCGCGGGCCCTCGCCTTTGAC
Organism: Verrucomicrobiota bacterium; assembly: GCA_041175845.1. Lineage (GTDB taxonomy): Bacteria > Verrucomicrobiota > Verrucomicrobiia > Opitutales > Opitutaceae > ER46. The sequence continues at coordinate 121 of JBEDEF010000452.1, read as the reverse complement.
GTGAACGCCGCCTGTTCCGGCTGGCTGTACGCCCTGGAGGTCGGTCGCTCGTTCATCGTGGCCGGGACCGCCCGGAACGTGCTGGTCGTCACGGCCGAACTGCTATCGCGCATCACCAACC
>JBEDEF010000451.1:0-4706 GCA_041175845.1 Verrucomicrobiota bacterium | reverse complement strand
TCAAGGCACCGAAAGCGCCTTTGGCTCCCCACGTTGCTCACCACGTGGCACTCTTTCTTCGCTCAAAATACGTTTTGCGCGAGCGTTTACAAAGGCGTGATATCGCTCGATTAGTTTAAATTGTTCGATCGAGTCTTCGCAATCGCGGCGATCCGCAAGGGGTCAGCCTGTTGCCTGTTGCGCGCAGGCCAGCGGGGTGTTCGCCCAAATCCGCTCCGCAACGTGCAACAGGCTGACCCCTTGGGCCCGGACCTCGGAGGGGCGTAAAATGGGGCGCAGGCGACCGAGTTCCCTGCGTGGGATTTGGTCAATCCTGTGCGCGCACCGTTCGCCGCGAGGCGGCGGCAAGCGGCCGGCGGAGACCGCCGCCTCAATTTTCCCCGCGTCCCAACCTGACCCCAATCCCATGAACCACGTCCTCGCCTTCCTTACCCGCACCTCCATCGGCCTGGCCGCCCTCGGCTGCAGCGCCCCAGTCCTGGCGCAGTCCGCTTCCGCCGGTGCGCCCACGCCTCCCGCGAAGGCCACCCAGGTCATGACAAAGGAGCGGCAGGCGGCCCTGAAGCCGGCGGACGTCTTGAAGGAGTTCGTGGAGGGTAATCAGCGCTTTCAGAATAAGGGCATCACCCGTCGCGACCACAGCCAGATGGTGCGCCAGGCGGCCGGTGGCCAATTCCCCAAGGCGGTGGTGCTGAGCTGCCTGGATAGCCGCATTCCGGTCGAGGATGTGCTCGATCAGGGCTTGGGGGACATTTTCGTCGCCCGCGTGGCCGGCAACGTCCTCAACGAGGACATCCTCGGCAGCATGGAGTTCGGCTGCAAGGTGTCGGGCGCGAAGCTGATTCTGGTGATCGGACACCGCAACTGCGGCGCCGTGAAGGGCGCCATCGATAACGTGCAGCTGGGCAACATCACGGCGCTGCTCGCCAAGATCCGGCCGGCGATGGACAAAACCGCCGCGGTGGCGGGCGAGAAAAGCTCGAAGAACGCGAATTACGTTGAGGCGGTCTGCGCCAGCAACATCGACCACGTCGTCGCCGAAATCCGGCGGCGCAGCCCGATTCTGGCCGCCATGGAGAACGCGGGCGAAATCAAGATCGTCGGTTCCTACTACGATTTGGACTCGGGCGCGCTCCAGCTGCGTTAATGGCCGCGCGGAACGGCGGGGCCCGGTACGGCTGCCAATAGGGTCAGGGTACCGGTTGGGCAGCGCGCGCGGGCGGCGATCGGCTTCGCCGGGAAGCGGATCAATGGCGGGCCCGTGCGCGATCCGCTCTGCCCCGGCACGCTGTCGCCGCGGGCCGAACTCCGGCCCGGGCACCGCGGACGTCAGAAGTTGCCCTTCACGCCGACCTGGAAGGTCACGCCGTACTCGCCCTCGGCGGCGAACTTCACGTACCGGGGGCTACCCGGCGCGTAGGACTCGTTCGAGTCGCGGTGGTTGAACACGTTCCGGCCCGTCGCGTACAAGGCGTAGTTGCGGTTCAGGCGGTAATCGAGCGAGGCGTCGAGCCGCAGCCGCTCCTGCTGGTAGTTCCAGCCCGCGGCGCCGAGGTTGCCCACTGCGACGGTGCCAACCCGCTTCTTGCCCACGAGCGTCCACCGCGCATTGAAGGCGATGGGGTTCCGATTGTAGAAGAATCCCCAGTTGATCATCTTCGGGGTGAAGCCGCGGAAGTCCGCCTCCTGCGGCCCCCGCGTGCGCACCAGCGTCGCGTTGGCGAACACGCGGAAGTGCCGCGCCAGCGGCGCCCGGGTGAAGAACGAGAGCGGCTGGCTCATGTTGACCTCATAGCCGTTGATGTGCGCGATGCCGTCCACGTTGCCCGGGGCGTTCACCTGGTAATCGACGAATTCCTCACCGAGGCCGACCCCCTGCAGGAAGTCCGCGGTCGCGAGGAAGTTCCGCGTGGCGAAGAAATTGCGGATCTGCTTCCGGTAAAAGCCGAGCGAGAGCTCACCGCCGCCCGCCGAGTAATGCTCGAGGCGCAGGTCGAGGCTCTGGGCGGTCCAGGGGGTGAGGCCGGGATTCTTGGTCGTGATGGTCCCCAGCGCGGATCCGGTCGCGGACGAGTCGGGGTTGAAGTCGATCTGGTTCACGTTGGTCGCGCCCATGATGTTCCCGAAATCCGGCCGGCCGAGGGTGCGCGCGAGCCCGAGGCGCCCGAGCAGGTTCGGGGTCAGGTTCAGCGTCGCGTTCAGGCTCGGGTAGAGGCCGTCGTACTGCTTCCGGATCCGCGCGCCGAGCTTCCGGTAGACCAGCCGGTCGATCTCGATGCCGTCGGTGGTGATCGGGATGGGCCGGTTTTGCGCGGTCAGGAGCAGGGCCCCCGTGCGCGGGTCGCGCTGGTACTGCGCGGTGTTGTCCTGCAGGACCGTGCGGCCGTCGTCGGTCGTGCGCTCCAGCCGCACGCCGGTGAGGATGCGGAGGCGGTTGGCCCAGAACGAGGCGTCCGCGAGCAGGTAGGCCGCGTCGATCCGCTCCGTGATCTGCTCGGTGTTGAGGGCGTCTGCGCGCAGGTCCGTGCGCAGGCTGGCTGCGGTGACCTGGAAATAGGACGGGTACTGCTCGTACAGCTCCCACGCGCGCCGGCTGCTGACGAACTGCGGCTGCGCCACGTTGCGGGGCATGAAGTAGTCGAGCATCGCGTAGTTGGTCAGGTCGACAGGCGCGAGCGCCACGGCGTCGTCGGCATTGCCCGCGATCCCGTCCTTCCCGACGTAGGTCGGGGTGAAGCTGGAGGTGCGGCGCGCGCGGTACTGTTCCGCCGAGGAGAGGCCGCCCTTGAGGGACCAATTCAGGCTCTCCCCGAAGAACTTCCGCCGCAGGTCGACCCGGGCGCTCCGGGCGGTGCTGTCGTTGTCGCGCGTGGTGTTGCTGCCGTTGAGGAAGAAGGTGTAGTTCGAGACCTGCAGGGGGTCGATGACCTGGCCGGCGGCGTTGCGGACGGTGACCGTCCCGGGGCGGTGGTCGCTGAACCCGTCGAAGTCGATGGTCGCGCCCTGGATGCGGGCGGCGGCGGTCTCGAACTGGCGGTGCGAGTTGGCGCGGTACGTCTGGTCGGAGAAATTGTAGCCCGCGGCGGCGGTCACGTCCCAGTGCGTGCCCACGTGCCGGTAGCTCAGGCGGAGGATGTTGTTCCGGACCCGCACGTAGCGCGCGGTGTTGTTGACGTTGACCGCGCCCGATCCCGGGCGGCCGCGGGTGAAGTCGGGGCCCCAGGCGAGGGGATTGGTGCCGGTGTTGAGGATGAAGTTGTGCTGCTCGTAGTCCTGCACGAGCCAGTTGCCGGAGTAGGTGAAGGAGAGGGTGTCGGCGGGGGCGAGGCGCCAGTCGAGCCGCGAGCCGAGCGTGTAGCGGTGCTCATACACGGGGAAGACGTTGTACTGGTAGGTCGTGAGGTAGGGGTTATCGACGCTGGCCTTGAGCGGGTTGGTGGCGGCCGTGCTGGTGTTGAAGGAGCGGTTGATGCGGCGGGCGACGCCGTATTGATCGTTCTTCACGGCGTTGATCGAGAAGCCGAAGTCCTTGGAGACCGGCACCGTGTAGGCGAAATCGAAGTCGGGCTGGTAATGGAAGACCCGCTTCTGGTCATCGCCGGCGGCTCCGCCGGGCTGCTTGCTGAAGGCGAGGTCGTGGGAGTTGCGGTTGATGTAGGCCTTGAAGCGGAGTTCGGGCCGGCTGGCCTCGAAGGCGGTGCGGCTGACCATGTTGATGGAGCCGCCGAGGCTGGCGGCGGACATCTCGGGCGTGGGCACCTTGTAGATCTCCACGCGGGAGGCGTTGTTGAGGGAAAACGCCTGCAGGAGGGTGTTGCGCGTGGGTCCGGCGGAGCCGGCCGCGTTCACGTCATCGCCGTCGAGGGCGATGTTGGTGTAGGTGGAGGGGAGCCCGCGCAGGCCGATCTGCACGGCGTTCATCTGGTCGGTGCCGACGTCGACCCCGGGCAGGTACTTCACGAACTCCCCGAGGTTGTTCTGGATGATGTCGCCCATCGCGTCCGTATGAAGCACCGTCTTGATGTTGCCGGCGAAGCGCTGCTCGTTGATGGCGATTGAGGCGGCGTTGGTGTCACGCGCCGATCCGACCACGAACGCATCGAGCCGCACGGCCCCCGGAGAGGAGGCGCCGCCGGAGCCCCCGAAGGGCTCCAGAATGAAATCCCGCCGCACCGTCGCGCCCGGGGTGACTCGCACCGAGGCGTCCTGCGGGACGAGGCCGGTGAAGAAGACGCGGAGGGTGACCTCGCCCGCCGGGAGGCCGGGGAGCCGGAATTCGCCGAAGGCGTCGGTGAAGGCCTCGCGGCTGGTGCCGGCAACCGTGATGCGGGCATTCTCGAGGGCGGCCCCGCCGATGCTGTTCTGCACCCGGCCGGTCAGCGTGCCCGTGGCGGGCGTCTGGGCCTGGACGGCGCCCGCGAGGAGCAGGAACGGGAGGAACCAGCGGACGAGCCGGAGCGGGGAAAACGCGGGGCAAGGGTGCATCCGTGGAGCAGAGACCGCGGCCGGAGTCGGAGCAACACCGGGGAATGGCCGTGGCGGCCCGCGCGGCTGCCAAAACGGGTCAGGCCGCTGTTGGCTCTGATTGCTCGAAAAGGAGCTGGATCACTTGATGCGAGTCATTGCAACACGATCGGATTCAGCTACGTCAGAAAGCAGCGCGATCATAAAGCCATTATGTTCATTGATTGAACTGGCCTGAAGTG
>JBEDEF010000450.1:0-7031 GCA_041175845.1 Verrucomicrobiota bacterium | reverse complement strand
GGTCGGGTCCGGGGTCTGGCCGGCGTGCAACGCCTTGGTCGCAAAACGATGATTGTTCATGGGGAAACGTCCCCCGACGCAAACCGGCGCCGAACGCGGGTCAATGCCCAACACCGGCCGCAAACTCCTTGCCAGCCCGTGGCCCCCCGGCTGCCTTCAGGCGCCCCTCCGATGCCCGCCGCCCTCACTTCCCGCCTCGCCGTCTGCACGTGGTCGCTTCGCCCTCGCTCCCCCGAGGACCTAGTCGCCGCCTGCGCCGCCACCGGTCTCCAACGGCTGCAGCTCGCGCTTGATCCGCTCCGCGAATCCCCGGCCGTCTGGGGTGACTTTCCCCGCCTCGCGGAGCGCCACGGGCTGCGGATTGTCTCCGGCATGTTTGGCACGATCGGCGAGGATTACAGCACCCTCGAGACGATCCGGCGGACCGGCGGGGTCGTACCCGATGCGACCTGGGATCAGAACTGGCGCAATATCCAAAGGGTTGCCGACCTCGCGGCCGAGCTCCGTCTTGGAACCGTCACCTTCCACGCGGGCTTCCTGCCGCACGAGGAGTCCGATCCGGATTTCCCGAAACTCCTGGAGCGGATCGCGCAGATCGCCACCTGCTTCGGCTCCCGCGGCATCCACCTCGGATTTGAGACTGGGCAGGAAACGGCGGAGACCCTTGCGGCGTTCCTGCGGCGGTTGAACGACCCCCGGGTGGGAGTGAATTTTGACCCCGCGAACATGATTCTGTACGACAAGGGGGATCCGATCGCCGCGCTCCGCACCCTCGGGCCTTGGCTGAAGCAGTGCCATATCAAGGACGCCCGCCGCACGCGCACCCCGGGCACCTGGGGCGACGAGGTTGCCGTCGGCACCGGCGAGGTCGACTGGGTCGCGTTCCTCGCGCAGCTTGAGGCGCTCGGTTTCGCCGGCGATCTCTGCATCGAACGCGAAGCGGGCGAGCAGCGGATCGAGGACATCCGCTCGGCCCGCCTCCATCTGGAGCGCCTCACCTCCTGACCCTTTCAACGATGATCAACGTCGCCGTTGTCGGGCTGGGGTTCATGGGTGTCACCCACCTCAAGTCGTACCTGCAGGTCCCCGGGGTCCGCATCGCGGCCCTCTGCGGCGGCCGTCGTCCGCCGCCGCCGGACGGTGATTTCAGCGGCGTCACGGGCAACATACCCGGATGGCAGCCTTTCAAGCTGGAGATGGCCGGCATCCGCGTCGTCCGGGATTTCGAGGAGGTGCTCTCGGATCCGACCATCGACCTGGTGGATCTCTGTGTCCCCACCCCGGCACACGTTCCCTTGGCCTTGCGGGCCCTGCGTGCCGGCAAGCACGTGCTCTGCGAGAAACCCCTCGCGCGGACCTCGCCGCAGGCGCGTGAACTGGCCGCGGCCGCCGCCGCGGCGCGCGGTCACTTCATGCCGGCGATGTGCCTGCGGTTCTGGCCCGGCTGGTCTTGGCTGCGGGAGGCAGTGGCGGACGGGCGCCACGGCGCCATCCGCGCCGCCCGGTTTCGGCGGGTGGGCGAACCGCCCGCGTGGGGCCAGGACGCCTACTTCGATGGCTCCGCCTCCGGCGGCGCGCTCCTCGACCTGCACATCCACGACACGGACTTCGTGCAGTTTTTATTCGGGCGACCCAAGTCCGTGTTCTCCCAGGGATTCAGCCAGTTCAGCGGCGCGATCGATCATGTGGTGACCCAGTACCAAGTGGCCTCGGGGGCCGCCGTCAGTGCGGAGGGAAGCTGGCTGATGCCCCAGGGGCACGGCTTCAACATGGCGTATACCGTGATCTTCGAGCGGGCCACGGCAGACTTCGATCTCAGCCGCGGAGCGGAGGCGCTGCGTCTCTACGAACCTGGCCGCGGCGGCAGGACCGTTTCCCTCGAAAGCGGAGACGGCTACGTCCACGAGCTGAGCTACCTGGTGGATTGCCTGCGCACGGGGCGTGCTCCCGCGCGGGTAACCCTGGGTGATGCGATTTCCGCCGTGGAAATCTGCGAGGCGGAGGAGCGCTCCATCCGCAGCGGACGGGTGGAGCCCGTCTGACCGGTTCAGATGTAATACATCTCGGCGGCCTCGCGGGCGACGAGTTGGTCGAGGGTCGAGGCCCGCAGCCTCGCCTCGAGCACCGCGCCCAGGTCGATCCAAACCTGACGCACGCGGCGGCCACTGCGGCCCTCGGCGTTCCCGCTCAGCTGCAGCGCCTGCCCCTCAACCGCCAGCAGGATGTCCAGGACTGAGATTTCCGCGGGGGGCCGCGCAAGCGTGTAACCGCCCTGAACCCCGCGCCGGCTAACGATCAGGCCGGCGTGACGGAGCTTCTGCAGGATTTGCGCCAGGAAAGGGGAAGGCACCGCCTCCACCTCGGCCAGGTGCTCCCCGGGCGCCGGAACGCCGCCGCCGTAAAGCCGTCCCAGTTCGGCCATCACCCGGCAGGCGTAATCGAGCTGCGCGGAGATCTTCATCGGGAGCAGGGCGTCAGATCTCGTACTCCGCCCCTTCGGGCCGGACGGTTTCGCTCGAGGCCTGGAGCATTCCCGCCGCCACGGTGGAGTTGGTTCCGGGCTCGATCAGGATGAACGAACCGGTGAGCCGGTTGACGTCATAGGAGTCATGGAACAGCGGCCGCGCCGCCCGCAGCCGGATCTCGCCGATGTCGTTCACCGCCAATTGCGCCGGGGACGGGAGCACTTCGAGCGTGCCCATATCCAGCCGCGAGACGACCTCCGTGACGACCGTCTGCACGGTGTGACTGGAGTGCTTCAGCAGATACTTGCGGCCGGGCTGTAGCGGTCGGGCATGCATCCAGCAAACGCTGGCCCGCAAGTCGGTGCCAAAGCCAGGCCGCTCCTCGAGCCCCACCAGCATGCTCCCGCGGCTCACATCGATGTCATCCTCGAGCACCACCGTCACGGACTGGGGGCAGAAGGCCTCCTCGACCGGACCGTCATAGGTCCAGATCTGTTTCACCGTTGAAGCCAGGCCGGCGGGCAGGGCGAGCACGCGCTGCCCGCGGCGCACGACTCCGCCGGCGATCTGGCCGCTGAAACCGCGGAAATCGTGGAGCGCAGGATCTTTGGGTGCGTTCGGTCGGTTCACCCACTGCACCGGCAAGCGGAAGCCGCGAAGGTTCCAGTCGCTGGCGATGTGGACGGTCTCCAAGTGGCCGAGCAGGGTCGGACCGACATACCATGGAGTGTACGGCGACGGATCGACGACGTTGTCCCCGTTGAGGGCGCTCATCGGGATGAACTTCACGTCCTTGATCGCGAGCCGTGGCAGGAATTCCTCGAACTGCGCCCGGATCTCCCGGAAGCGCTGCTCGCTCCAGCCCACGAGATCCATCTTGTTCACGGCCACCACGAGGTGCGGGATGCGCAGCAGGGAGGCGATAGCGGTGTGTCTCCGGCTCTGTTCGATGACTCCAGCACGGGCATCCACCAGCACGATAGACAGGTTGGCTGTCGAGGCCCCTGTCACCATGTTCCGAGTGTACTGCACGTGCCCCGGAGTGTCGGCGATGATGAACTTCCGCCGCGGGGTCGCGAAGTAGCGGTAGGCCACGTCGATCGTGATCCCCTGCTCGCGCTCGGCGCGGAGGCCGTCGGTAAGATTCGCCAGGTTGATCTGCCCGCCGCCGGTGATGTCAGCGGAGCGCTCGAGGGCCTCGATCTGGTCCTCCATCAGCGACTTCGAGTCGTAGAGCAGGCGGCCGATCAGGGTGGACTTGCCGTCGTCGACGCTCCCGCAGGTGTTGAAGCGCAGGATATCGACCGGCACGGACGCGGAAGGTGAGTCATTCATCGCAGGCATCGCTCAGAAATAACCCGCCTTCTTGCGGTCCTCCATCGCGGCCTCGGACGCCTTGTCATCCGCGCGCGAGCCCCGTTCGGTGACGCGCGCCGCCGCGATCTCCGCAATGATGTCGTCGACGGTGGCGGCCGGGGACTCCACGCATCCCGTGCTGATAATGTCCCCGATGGTGCGCACGCGCACCGTGAGTTCCCGCACCTCCTCCCCGGGCTTGGGCGGCACCAAGTCGTTCGCGGGTAGCCACTGGCCGCCGCGGCGGACACAACTGCGGCGATGGCTGAAATAGATCGACGGCACCTCCAACCGTTCGCGGCGGATGTATTCCCAGACATCCATCTCGGTCCAGTTGCTTAGGGGAAAGACACGCATGTTCTCCCCCTGATTGAGGCGCGCGTTGTAGAGGTTCCAAATCTCTGGCCGCTGGTTCTTGGGGTCCCATTGGCCGAAGGCGTCGCGGAAACTGAAGAATCGTTCCTTGGCTCGAGCCTTCTCCTCGTCGCGGCGGGCTCCGCCGATGCAGCAATCGAAGCGAAACTCCTCGATGGCGGCCAGCAGCGTCGGGATCTGCAGTCGGTTGCGGCTGATCTCCCCCGGCGCCGCCTGCGCGATTCCGCGCACGAGGGCATCCTCCACGGTCCGCACGATGAGGCGGGCGCCCAATTCCTTGGCGCGCCGATCCCGGAACTCGTTGAGTTCCGGAAAGTGGTGTCCGGTATCGACATTCAGGAAGGGCAGCGGAAGTTCCGCGGGCCGGAACGCCTTTTCCGCGAGGCGCAGGAGGCAGATCGAGTCCTTGCCGCCGGAAAATAGGAGGGCCGGCCGCTCGAACTCTCCAGCGACCTCCCGCAGAATGTGGATCGCCTCTGTTTCGAGGTGCTGCAGATGGTCCAGATGGTAATTCGGCATGATCAGGTGGCCACGGTTCAGGCGGAAACCGCGTTACGTCCCCATGCCGCGTGCAACCCGCACTCGCGCTTTTCGTCCGCCTTCGCCGGGTCGAAGTAGTCCCACTCGTTGGGCAACCCGTGCTGCTTGAGGTAGGAATCCATTTCCGCGTCAGTGGCGTGAAAGAAGGGGCTGACTTTGAGGGTCCCGAAATTCCCGTCCTGGGAAACGATCTCGAGCTCCGCGCGCCCCGGGTTCTGCACCTTGCGCAGGGCGGTGAGCCAGACCGTCGGGGCCAACTCCCGCATGCCGCGCTGAAACGGCTCCAGCTTCATCACCGCACTGAAGCGCTTCAGCCCTATTTCGTCCTCCGGCGTCGGCACCGGCCCGTGGATTGCGTCCCGGTGCGTAGCCGTCATCCGCGGCAGGTAAGCCTTGAGGTTCAGGTTTAGGCGCAGGCGGAGGTCCTCGGCGTGCCGATAGGTCGCCGGCCGGTTATAGCCATGGTCGACCCACAGCACGGGGAGGTCAGGCTGTTCCTGGATCACCAGGTGAAGCAACGCGGCCTCGTAGGGGCGGAAATTGGTCGAGACCACCGCGCGCCCGGCCGCCCGCGCGAGCGCCCAGCGCACGATGGCGCCCGGGGATTGCGAGCGGAGTTCCTTATTCCAGCGTTCCAGTTCGGACGGGTTCATCGCGTGAAGCAGTGAGCAAAGGTGGGGCGAGACAGCCGCGTAAAGCAAAATATTAGTACTTTAGTCATTTTATATGCTTTAATCGTTTTCACTTCCTCCGAAGCTTCCATCCTCTTCGTCTCAACACGCCTACCCTGAACCGTGACTCCCTCTGACAAACTCCTCGCACCGGTCCCGCGTTCCGGTGGTCACGTCCACCTCGTCGGTGCCGGTCCAGGTGACCCAGATCTCCTCACGCTCAAAGCATTGCGCCTGTTGCAGGAGGCTGATGTGATCGTACACGACCATCTGGTTGCCGCGGGAATCCTAGCGCTGATCCCAGCCGCCACCCGGCGCGTCTTCGTGGGTAAGAAAGGCGGCGGCTTTTGCTGCCCGCAGCATCGCATCGAGGAGACCTTGGTCGAACTCGCCCGCCAGGGTTTGACCGTGGTCCGGCTCAAGGGCGGCGATCCCTTCATCTTCGGCCGGGGCGGGGAGGAACTGGAAGCCTTGGCCGCGGCGGGAATTCCCTGCACGGTGGTACCCGGAGTGACCTCCGCCTTGGGCGCGGCCGCTGAGGCAGGCATCCCGCTTACCCATAGGCGCCTCGCCTCCGGGGTCGTGTTTCTGACCGGCCACGAGGAACCGGGCAAGGCGGAGTCCGCGGTGCCTTGGGAGGACTATGCCCGGTTGGGCGCGACGCTCTGCATCTACATGGGAATGAAGAATCTTGAGTCCATCACCCGCCGACTGCTGGCGGGAGGCTTGGCGGCGGAGACCCCGGCCGCAGTGGTGCAGGCCGCGACCACGCCCAGCCAGCGCCGTTGGATCTCCTCTCTTGGACGCATCGCTCGCGAGGCGGAAGAGGGGGGCTTCACGGCTCCGGCGATCGTCATCATCGGGGAAGTTGTGGGCTTGGAGGAAGCGCTGCTGCAGCGCGCCGCCGTGGAACTCGCGCTCCCGTGATGCTGCTGGTGGACAATGGCTCGTTGGAGCCCGCCGCAACGCTGAACCTGCGCCGGGTGGCCGCGGCGCTTGAGTCGGCGGCCGGCCACGCGGTGGCGCCGGTCTCATGGAAACACAGCGATCGCATCCCGGCGGAACGGCTTGAAGGTCGGCCAGCCCGCACGCTGGATTCTTTCATCCGCGCGGAATACACGGCGGGTTGCCGAGACTTCCATCTGATCCCATTCTACATTAGCGCCCACGGCGCTATCGGCTCCGCCCTGCGGCGCGACCTTGAGGAACTCCGGACAGAGCTCGGGCCGTTCGCCTTCACCTTCGGTCCCGGCCTCGCCGACCTCGGGGTGATCGCGCGCATCGTGGCCGAGCGCGTGCGTGAAACCGCGGCCGCGGCGGGGCTTTCCCAGCCGCCCGTGGTGCTGGTCGATCACGGCGGGCCGTCCGCTGCGTCAGCGGCGTTGCGCGATCGGCTGGCCGCGGAGGTCGGTCGGGAGCTCACCCCGGATTTTCCGCCCCCGGTGGCGGCCTCGATGGAGGGCGAGCACCCTCCCCTGCTGGCCGACGTGCTGGCCGGGCCCGTGTGCGCGGGTCACGAGGTGGTGGTGGCGCTCCTCTTTCTCTCCCCCGGCCGACACGCCGGAACTGGCGGGGACATCGCGGAAATCTGCGCCGCGTCCCCGGCCCGGACGCACTGCACCGG
>JBEDEF010000449.1:0-3087 GCA_041175845.1 Verrucomicrobiota bacterium | reverse complement strand
GATGCGGACCTCGTCGCCAGCCTTCACCGCGAGGCGGATCACGCCCGCCGCCTCTGCCGTGGCCTCGGAGGTGATCTTGTCGGTCTCCAGCTCAAACAGGGGCTGGTCCCGGCGCACGCTGGCGCCCTCCGCGACGTGCCATTTGGCGAGGATGCCGGAGGTGATGGACTCGCCCATGGGCGGGATCTTGACGGGTACAGTGGTCATCGGGGGAAGGGGGTTCAGATCGTGAAGGCCTGCTGGAGAAAGGCGGCGAGCTCGAGGCGGTGCAACGCGAGCGTACCGACGGCCGGGGAGGCCGAGGCGTCGCGGCCGGCGTAGAGCGCCTTGCGGCCGAAGATGGTTTCCAACTGGGGCGCGATCCACGTCCACGCCCCCATATTCTCGGATTCCTCTTGGGCCCACACCAGCCGAGCCGCCCCGTACTTGCGGGCGATGGCCTCGAGCTGTTTCCGGTGGAGCGGGTAGAGTTGCTCAAGACGCACCAGCGCGGTGTCGGTGTGACCCTGCTTCTTCCGGTACTCGGCGAGGTCGTAGTAGACCTTGCCGGAGCAGAGGATCAGCCGCTTAACCGCGGCCGCGCTCTCGGGGTGCAGCGGATCGTCGAGGATCTCCTGGAAGGCGCCGGTGGACAACTCCTCGAACCGCGAGGTAGCGGCAGGGTGGCGGAGGAGCGATTTGGGCGACATCACGATCAGAGGCTTCTTGACGTCGCGCTTCACCTGGCGGCGGAGGGCGTGGAAGAAATTCGCGGGCGTGGTGATGTTCGCGACCTGGATGTTATCCTCCGCGCAGAGCTGGAGGAAGCGTTCGAGGCGGGCAGAGGAGTGCTCGGGACCTTGGCCCTCGTAGCCGTGGGGGAGCAGGAGCACGATACCGCTGGTGCGGTACCACTTCGATTCGCCGGCGGCGAGGAATTGGTCGATCACGACCTGCGCTCCGTTGGCGAAATCGCCGAACTGGGCCTCCCAGATGCAGAGCAGCGCGGGGAAATCGAGGGAGTAGCCGTAGTCGAAGGCGAGGACCGCCGCCTCGGAGAGGAGGCTGTTGTAGACGCAGAAGCGGGCCTGGTCAGGGGCGAGCTGGTGGAGCGGCGTGTGGGTCGCGTTCGTTTCCACGTCGTGGAGCACGGCGTGCCGGTGGCTGAAGGTGCCGCGCTCGCAGTCCTGACCGCTAAGACGAACTGGGATCCCTTCGAGCACGAGTGTCCCGAAGGCCAGCGCCTCGGCAAAGCCCCAGTCCACCGGTCCGCCATCGCGAAAGGCGGCCGCGCGGGCGTCGAGGAAGCGGCGGATCTTCGGGTTGGGCCGGAAGCCCTCCGGCAGGCTGGTCAGCCCGGTGGCGGCGCGGGCGAGCACCTCGGGCGCGGCGCCGGTCGGAACCGGGGTGAAGTGGAAGTCCGGCTGAAAGACCGCGGTGGAGCCGACGAAACGGCGGGCCTCGGCGGCAGCGCGGCGGGCGGACTTCGCGGTCTCGCTGGCTTTCGCCTTTTCCAGATGCTTCTCGAGCGCTTCGGAGTACTCCGCGCGGATCGCTTCGGACTGGGCCTCGGTGACGATGCCTGCTGCCGCCAGCTGGCGCGTCAGCACGGTGGAGATGGGGGGGTGGCTCGCGATGCGCCGGTAGAGGAGCGGCTGGGTGAAGGCGGGTTCGTCGGTCTCGTTGTGCCCGTGCTTGCGGTAGCAGACCATATCGATGACCGCGTCCCGCTGGAACTTGACCCGGAACTCGAGGGCCAGCCGGGCGGCGTGGCAGACGGCCTCGGGATCATCACCGTTCACGTGGAAGATGGGCGCCTCGATCATCTTCGCCACGTCCGTGCAATAGAGGGTCGAGCGGGAGTCCTGCGGCTCGGTGGTGAAGCCGATCTGGTTGTTGATCACCAAATGCACGGTGCCGCCGGTGCGATAACCGGGCAATTGGGAGAAGTTAAGCGTCTCGGCCACGATGCCCTGTCCGGCGAAGGCGGCATCGCCGTGAATCAGCAGGGCGAGCACGCGCCACCGCTCCTCGGTGGCGCCGCGCATCCGCTGGCGGGCACGGGTTTTGCCCTCGACCACCGGGTTCACGATCTCGAGGTGGGAGGGATTGGCTGCCAGCCGCACCTCGAGTTTGCCGCCCGTCGTGGTCTCAAGCACCGCCTCGTAGCCGAGGTGGTACTTCACGTCGCCGTCACCCCCCACGGTCTCCGGAATATAATTCTCGGAGAATTGCTCGAAGAGCACGTCGAAGCTCTTCCGCATCACGCTGGTGAGAATGTTGAGCCGGCCCCGGTGGGCCATGCCCATTACGACCTCCTCCACGCCCAGCCGCGGGCAGGCCTCAAAGAGGGCATCGACGGCCGCGACCAACGTCTCGCCGCCTTCGAGGGAGAAGCGCTTCTGGCCGACGTACTTGGTGTGCAGGAAGCGCTCGAAGAGCTCCGCCTTGTGGATCCGCCGCAGGATCCGGACGCGTTCCGCGGAGGTGAACGCGGGTTGGTTGCGCGTCTGCTCCATCCGAGTTTCGAGCCACTGGCGGGCCTCCACATCCTGGAGGTGGGTGTATTCGACCCCGATGCGTCCGCAGTAGGTCGCGCGCAGATTCTGCAGGATTTCCCGCAGCTTCATCTGCCCGCCCCCAAGATAAGTCCCAAGATCAAAACTGGCTTCCAAGTCAGCCTCGCCGAGGTCGAAGCGCGCGAGCGCGAGCTCCGGGTGCGCGGGCGGCGGGTCGGCGAGCGGATCCAAGTGCACCTCCCGGTGGCCCAGTGTGCGATAGGCGTTGATCAGCTGGTGCACGCGGGACTGTTTTAGGCTATCGAGGATCGGAGCGTGTGACCGGTTCGGTTCCCCGGCGCCGGCGAGCGCGGCCAAGGCAGCGGCCCCGGGCTGACCGTTGGCGCCGAGGCTGAATCCCTGAAAGAAGGCCCGCCAGGTCGGGTCGACCTGATCCGGCTCCGCGAGCCAAGTGGCATAAAGCGACTCGATCAGCGCGGCGTTGGCGTTGAGCGGCAGGGAAGGGCGTTGCATACGAAAGAGAGGAAGGTTCGCCGAAGGGCCCGGGCAGGGGAGCCTGGGTCCCAGCGGAGAAAAGTAATCGGAGACA
>JBEDEF010000448.1:0-3670 GCA_041175845.1 Verrucomicrobiota bacterium | reverse complement strand
ACCTTGGAGGGTTCGAGGATGTTCTCGAGCAGGTCGCGGACGGAATAGCGGCCGCCGGCGCCGGTGAGGTCGGGGCCGACGCCGCTGCCGCCCTCTTCGCCGAAGCGGTGGCAGAGGATGCAGGCGGTGGCGGTGTACATCGCCTTGCCGCGGGTGAAGTCGCGGCCGGAGAGCTTGGCCGGCATCAGGCTCACGGCCTCGGCGAGGGTGTACGGCCGGCCGGGGCCTTGCGGCAGCACGGCGGGCGCGGCGAAGGAGGGCGGGGGCGGCTGCGAGAGCGTTTGCAGCGCGGCCCGCTCGGCCTTGTCGGGGACGTTGGCGAGGGACTCCGTGCGGATGTTCTGGATGAAGCCGCTGAAGCTGTTGCCGCCCTTCCAGGTGGCGGTCCGCGGGAACCACGAGAAGTACTCGGTGCGGAGGCGGGGCGTCCATCCGGTGGTGGCATGGCGCAGGGTGTAGGCTAGGGCGATCTGCTGGCGGTCGGGACGATTCGCCTTCACGCCGGTCACGGCGGCCGCGTAGCGGTCGTTGCGGGCGATCAGGGCCGCGCCGCCGATCTCCTCGCCGGTCTCGGTGACGGGCTCGGAGACGCTGAGCAGCGGGACGGCCTTGGCGACGGCCTGGCGGGAATCGAGGAAGACGAGCAGGGGGAGCAGTTCCCGGTTCACCAGAGCGTCGGCGTGGGGGAACAGCGGGTCCAGCTTCGCGGCGATGGTGGCGCAGACCTCGGGGGAGGGTTTGCCCATCCGGGTGAACACGAGCTGCCACGCGCGCAGGAGCGGCAGGCGCAGGTTGGGTTCGACGGTGCGCAGGTCGAGGCGGCTGAGGGCCGCGATGAGGCGCGGCTGCAGGGCCTTGTCGCCGGTGCGGGCGAGGCCGATCATCGCCTCGATCAGGGCCTGGGGCTGGAGTTCGGCCAGGGCGCGGTCGGCCCAACGGGTGGCGGGCTGGCGCTCGAGCACCACGCGGGCGGCGAAGCGGAGGTTGCGGTCGCGGCTGGCGAGGTGCGGCCAAGCGGTGTCGATCGCGCTGGCCGGGGCGCCCTCGCGGTGGAATTCCTCCAGGGCCCGGCGGGACTTGGCCTCCGGGGTGGCCGGGAGGGCGCCGACCGGAGCGGTGCTCTCCGGACCCGTGTAGGTGACGCGATACAGCGCGGACTGGGTGCGGCGGCCGCCGACCGCGAAGTACATCGCCCCGTCGCGTGGGTGGATGATGACATCGGTGAGCGGCAGAGGTTTGCCGGTGATGAACTCCGTGCGCTCGCCGCGGAAGCCGGCGCCTTCGGGCTTAAGGTGGATCGCGTAGAGGGTGCCGTAGGTCCAATCAGCGGCGAAGAAGGCGCGCTGGTACTTAGCCGGGAACTTGGCGCCGGTGCCGAAGACGACCCCCGTGGGGCTGCCGGGGCCGATGTCGACCACGGTACCGAGACTGTCGGCGTAGTATTCCGGCCACCGGCCGGCGCCGCTGCGCCAGCCGAAGTCACCACCGCTCACCGCGTGGTTGATGCGGGTGGGCATGTACCAGGGCGTGCCCTGGTCCCATTCCATGTCGGAGTCGAAGGTGAAGAGCTCGCCGTTCTGGTCGTAGGCGAGGTCGAAGTGGTTGCGGAAGCCGATGCTGAACAGTTCGTAGACCTTCCCCTCGGGATCGAAGCGCACGATGTGCGATCCGGGCGCCATCCGGCCGCGGGCGTGGCCGCGGGCGTCCCACATCCGGGGGAGGAGGTGATCCTCGCCCCAGGCGGTCGGACGGGTCTTCTCGACGGTGGCGGGCAGGTCGGTGAAGTTGCCGAAGGCGGCGGTGATCGTCTTGCCGTCGGGCGAGAGCACGAGCGAGTGGGTGCCGTGTTCGCCGGTGCCCTTCAGGGGGCGGAGGTACTGCACCTCGTCGAACTGGTCGTCGCCGTTGGTGTCGCGCGCGCGCCAGAGTCCGGCCCGGGCGCGGTTTTCGTTCACCATGATGTACAGGCTGTCGAAGGCGTAGAGCAGCCCGTGGGCGCCGACCTCGAGCTTCTCCACCGGCCCCGTCTTCTCCTTGGCCTTCTCGTTCTTGCCCTTGCGCGGCTCCTCGGGGGGCGGGGCGGCCACGGCCACCCGGTTCAGGTCGAGATCCAGCTTTTCGACCGTGAGGCCGGCACTGGTGCCGAGGGGTGGGGGCGTGAAGCGATAGATGCCGCCGTATTGGTCGGAGGCGAGGATACGGCCCTTGGGGTCGGTGGTGAGCGAGACCCACGAACCCTGGTCGGCGCGCGGGACACTGTAGAGCAGCTCCACCTTGAACCCCGGCGGGGCGTTGATCGCGGCCGGATCCGCCGGCGGGGGCAATTCCGCCGGGTTGGGGCGAATCGGGTTGGCTTTCTTCTGTTCCGCGGCCGGCAGGGCGGCGGCGGTCAGGACGAGGAGGGCGTGCAGCAGGCGCATGAAGGGGGAGCGGGAGGGCGAGACGATCGCGACGCGGTCGCGGTGACGTCAGAATTTCTGGGTGTAGGTGAGGAAGAAGGCGCGGGGCTGGACGGGCACGTATTGGAGCATCGTGTCGCGGCCGGTTTCCGGGAGGGAACGGTAGCTCTGGCGGTCGCCGGGGTTCACGCCCCAGCCGCGCCAGGTCATCACGCCTTCGCTGTCGAGGACGTTGTTGATGTTTAGGTTCACCGAGCGGGTCCGCGAGATCGTGTAGCCGGCGGTGAGGTTGAACTGATTGAAGCGGGGTAAGGTGATGACGTTGGCGATGTTGCCGGCGCGCTCGCCCATATGGCGCCAGGAGACGTTGCCGAACCAAGAGCGCGTGCGGTAATCGAGCGTCGTGTTGAGGATGAAGTCCGGATTATTGTCGGCCGGCTTACCGGAGAAATCGAGGTAGCTGTCGTCGTCGCGACCGTTCACGCCGGCCACGAACACTTTCCAGATCGTGTTGGTGGACTTCTGCGTGGTGAAGACCGAGCGCAGGCGCAGGCGTTCGGTCAGGCGGTACTCACCCTCCAGCTCGATGCCATAGGAGGTGACCATGTTATAGATTGGATCGGGGTAGTAGAGGGTGGCGCCATCGGCCTCGGTGGCCTGCGGGTTGTTGTTGATATTGGCGAGGCGGCTCCAGAAGGGCGTGACGGTGAGGGTGAGGTCCTTGCGCTTCCAGCGGTAGCCCAGTTCCCACTGCTCCACCGTCTGCGGCCGCGGCTTCAAGTTGTTCAGGCGGAAGACGGAGTTGTAGTTCCGGAAGAACCCGTAATCGGGGGCCTTCTCGCCGTCGGCGAAGCGCACGTAGAACGAGTTTTCGTTATCGATCACGTAGTTGGTCGCGACGGACCAGGAAAAGCTGCGGACGTCCTTGTCGAAGAACCATTTCGCGGCCGCGTTGGGCACCTGGAAGCGGTTGTCGAACATCGTGTAAGGGTCGCCGTCGGCGCCGCCATAGGTCGGGTCCCAGTTGCCGCGCGGGTTCTGGGTGCCGGATTGGTTGAAGCCGACGACCCGGAACTTCTCCCCGCGGAAGCCCCAGTCGACGCCCCAGCGGTCCGTGATGTCCCATTTGTGGCCGAAGAAGTAGGCCAGTTGCCGGGCGATGGCTTCGTTGCGCACGTAACCCACGCCGAGCGCGGTGAAGCCCTCCGGGTTCGTGAGCTGCACGGTCCGGCCGTTCCAAGGGGTTACGGCGGCGAGGGTGGCGGCCGGGG
>JBEDEF010000447.1:0-3052 GCA_041175845.1 Verrucomicrobiota bacterium | reverse complement strand
ATCGGCGCCTGATCAGGCGACGAACGAATAATCGTAAGGCGCCCGCAGCTCCCGCGCGACCAGGGCATTACCCGCCCCCGCATCGGCACCCGTGAACTCCTCGCGCCCGGCGTCCCATGTGAGCCGGCGCCCGGTCCGCAGGGCGATGGCGCCAAGGTGGCACATCGTGGCTGAACGGTGCCCGACCTCCACGTCACAGATCGGATCGCGGCGGCTGCGCACGCAGTCGAGGAAGTTCTCCATGTGGTTCTTGCTCTCGTAAAGTCGGACGGCGCCGGCCGGGAGGGGCGTCTTGATCAGCTCCGGATCGCTGGCGGTCAACTGGTCGCGATTGACCCAAATCCAGCCGTCCGTGCCCTCGAAGCGGATGCCGTTGCGCTGGCCCGTCGGGTTGAGCTTCGCCCCGTAGATGCTGTCATCCTTTGTGGTGTGGATCACGAGGCGCACCCCGTTCTCGTAAACGTAGCGGATTTCATACTCGCTGAAGGTGTCGTAGCCGCCGGGAATCGGCTGGACCAAGGGCGTGGCCTCGACGGTCCGTGGGGCGAGGAGCCCGATGGCCCAATACGCGATGTCGTTATGGTGGGCGCCCCAGTCGGTCATCGTACCGCCGGAATAATCGTACCAAAAGCGGAAGGTGCGATGGCAGCGCTCCTTCACGTAGTCCACCCGCTGCGCCGGGCCCTGCCAGTAATCCCAATTGAGTCCCTCCGGGACCGGTCCAGTGGCGAACGGCCCTTCGCGAAGGCCGGCCGGTAGCCAGACGTGCGCCTCGCGGAGGCGGCCGATCCGCTCGTTGCGCACCAGCTCGCAGGCGAGGCGGAAACGCTGGGAGCTGCGCTGCTGGGTGCCCGTCTGCAGGATGATCCGGCGGTCTCGAACGGCCCGGACCAGGCGGCGGCCCTCGTCGATCGTGAGCGTCAGGGGCTTTTCGGAATACACGTCCTTGCCCGCGCGGGCGGCGCCCAGGTTGATCAGCGTGTGCCAGTGGTCGGGCGTGCCATTGACCAGCACCTGAATATCGTCCCGCTCGAGGAGGCGGCGGAAATCGCTCACCACGGCCGGGCGGCGGCCGTCGACCGTGAGCTTAGTCGCGGCGGCCTCGGCGTGGGCGCGATCCACATCGCACACTGCCAGCACGTCCCCCCAGTTGGCCGCGTTTTGGGCGTCACGAGTGCCTTGCCCCCCAGCGCCGATCAGGGCGACGCCGGGACGGTCATTCGGGCCGGGACGCCGCGCGGGCGCGGTCTCCGCGGCGGCGAGGCGCTCCGCGACAAACCAGGCGGGCAGGCCAGACAGGGCGGCGGCCTGAGCGCAGCGCTGAACAAAGCGGCGGCGGGAAATCTGGAATGGGGGCATCGGGGGTTGGGGACCCCGCGAGGCTCGGCCGCCGGCTAGCGCGGAGCAAGCCCGGGAAAACGCGGCCGCCATGGGACCGAGCGCAGGATCGGCCTGAGGGCGGCCAAGGAACGAGACGACGGGCTGCCCAAGCCCCGATGCGCCAGTCGGACCAGCGACTCAGGCCGCGGCCGCCGCGGCGGCGGCCTGACGGCGACGGCGGTAGAACGCGTAGCCGAGACCCAGGGCGCCGGCGATGGCGGCATAGGTGGAGGGCTCGGGGACGGCGGAGTAAGCGTACGAGCCAAGCACGATGATTTCGCCTTGAGGGGCTATAGCCGTAGTCGCAAACACGGAAACCAATCCACCCGAGAAAGCTGGCGAAGTTTTCATAAACGCTTCTACCTCAGAAGCGAACTCGATGACCAATGGCTGCGCGGTGAACGCCGCCTGATCAAAGTTGAAATTCAGTGCCTGCCCGGAGTTGAGGCCGGAACGAGTGAGGTTCAGCGCGTCACCACCCTCGAAGGGATTAACTAGGGCGTCCGAACTGCTGGCGATCGATCCCTGAAGCCCGCCACTCACATGGGTGGTCACAAGGGAGCCGTTTAGCCCGGCGGGGGGCGCGCTAGAGAAAAAATTTTCGAAGTAGATTCCCGCGCCCACCGTCGAATTTATTACGCTCCCGCTGGAACCTCCGGTCCAAGTAACTACATTGCCCTTAGGAGTAAAAGTCAGTCGAAGGCTGGTCGGATCGTAGGTGACATTAAACAACACGTTAGTCTGCGCGCCCGCCGTGCCAGCGCCGAGGGCGAGCAGACCGAAGAGAGCCAAGCGGCTGAGGGAAAGTTGCATCGCAGGGATGGGCAGGAGGCGGATGGTGACCGGACTAGGGCGGCTTACGCGCAGGTCAACCCAACGCGTAGCTGAACGGGGGTAGCGAATCGGAAGCCCGAGGACGTGCGGCGCTCGCCGAGACCGGGGACGCCTCGGTGCGCGTCACCTTCGCGGCCTTGGCCTTGACCAACCGGTCGACGATCGCCGACGCCTCGGGTCCGAAATACGCTCCGCCGGCCGCCACGGTCCGCACCGCCTGCAAGAAGTCCTGCAACCCCCCCACTTTCTCGAAGAAGCCCCGCGCCCCGAAGGCCAGGGCATCGCCCACCGATTCATCATTCGTGTTGCCGGAGAGGATCAGCACGCGGCACTGGAGCCGGCTCGGGCGGAGCTCGCGGAGGAAGTCTAGGCCGGAGCCGTTGGGGAAGAGCCAGTCGAGCACCACCACATCCGGCTGCGTTTCCCGGGCTAGCCGGAGCGCCTCGGGTACATCGGCCGCTTGACCGACGACCTCAAACTCGCCCATCCGCGCGAGGACGTCACTCAGCATGTCGCGGATGGAGGTCTGGTCCTCGACGAGTAAAATCCGGGTGCGAGCCGGGGCAGAGATAGGGGCGACGGGCATTTCCATGGGCCACAGCTTAGCCGAATCGATCAGCGCTGGTAATAGGTAGTACCTGAAATGAACGAGGCGCAACCTACGTAACGGTCGGCGTTACCCGCTACGCAGTCGGTACCTTGAGCCTGGGCTCCAGCGTTGCGCCACAACGCCGCCCCCAGCACCGTTCCCTCGTGCACTCGCATCTTCACCCCGCGCCGCGTGCCTTGTCCCCCACCCTGGCGCTCCTGATCGCCCTCACGCCCGCGGTATCGCCTC
>JBEDEF010000446.1:0-2696 GCA_041175845.1 Verrucomicrobiota bacterium | reverse complement strand
GCAGCTGGCCCGCGCGCGGGGGCGAACGCGAAGCTGAGGCCGAGAGGGCAGCGAGGAGGGAGTGCCCTCAACCCGGGCGCAAAAACACTCGGGGAAGTACGGTCCGTGAAAATTCGTTGTGCCCCACCGAATTTTCATATAACTACTTAAGCTATGCATCGTAAGGGGCTTAAGGATCTCATTGTCCGCGCTTTTGGCGTGGCCAAAGTGGTTGCGCTGCTCGGCCCCCGCCAGGCTGGGAAGACCACGCTGGCCCGCCAGATCGCTGCCTCCGGGCTCCTGCCCTTCAACCCGGAGCTCAACTATTTCGACCTGGAGGATCCGGCTCACGTGGAGCGGCTCCGCTCGCCCAAGCTGGCGCTGGAGAAGCTCTCGGGCCTGGTGGTCATCGACGAGATCCAGCTCCGCCCGGAACTCTTCCCCCTGCTGCGCGTGTTGGTCGACCGGACACCCAATCCGGCTCAATTCCTGATCCTCGGCAGCGCTTCCCGCGATCTCATCCGCCAAGGCTCCGAAACCCTCGCGGGCCGCATCAGCTTCGTCGAAATCACGCCTCTGGGACTGGCTGAAGCCGGCCCGGACGCCGCCGACGCACTGTGGCTGCGCGGGGGCTTTCCGCCCTCCTTGCTGGCGGCTACCGACGAGGCCAGCTGGCAGTGGCGCGAAGCCTACGTGCGCACGTTCCTCGAGCGCGACATCCCCGCCCTCGGCATCCGGATTCCTGCGGCCACGTTGCGTCGGTTCTGGACGATGCTCGCCCACTACCACGGCCAGCAATTCAACGCCTCGGAACTGGGCAAAAGCCTCGCGACGACGGACACCACCGTGAAGCGCTACCTCGATCTGCTCACCGGCACCTTTATGGTGCGGCGCCTGAATCCGTGGTTCGAGAACATCAAGAAGCGCCAGATCAAGACCCCCAAGATCTACTTCCGTGACTCGGGCATCCTGCACCGGCTGCTCGGCATCCCGAATCAGGGGCAGCTGGTCACCCACCCGAAACTTGGCGCCTCATGGGAGGGTTTCGCGCTGGAGGAGGTGATCCGTTCCTCCGGAGCGGCGGAGGAGGAGGTGTATTTCTGGGGCGTGCACAATCAGGCCGAACTCGATCTGCTGGTGCTCCGCGACGGAAAACGGCACGGGTTCGAGATCAAGTACACCGACGCCCCGCGTGTCACCGCGTCGCAGCGCGCCGCCCTGGAGCAGCTGCAGCTGGCCAGCCTCACCGTCGTCTGCCCCGGCGACGCGAGTTACCCGCTGGACGACCGGATCCACGTCCGTGGGCTCGCGCGTCTCGCCGGCTCGCCCGCGACCTGAGCCGCGGACGCCGCGCCTCCCGCCGGCCTCAGAACGAACCGCGGACGCCGACGTTGGTGTAGTAGCCGAGTTCCTGCCAGCGCTGGCCGCGGGCGTAGGCCGGGGTGGACGGGGCGTAGCGCTGCTGGTTCTGGACGAAGCCACCCAGATCGACCACGGAGGCATAGAGCGAGTAACGCCGGCTGAGGCTGTACTGCGCGCTCAGGCCGACGCGCGTCCGCCTCGCCTGGTAGTTGTAGGTGCCAGTCGGGACGGTGGCGCTCGGGGCGACGAGGCCGCGCTGGGTGTCCCCAAGGTAACTGAGCGTGGCCTTCACCGCGAAGCGCGGGCGCACGAGGTTGATACCGCCGGCGAGGCTCTCGGGGTTGTAGCCGGTGAAGTCGCTGGTGTTGCTGCCGGAGAGGCTGAGCTTGGTGGCGTTGACGAAGACCTGGAGGCCGCGCGCCCAGGCGGGCAGGAAGGTGAGCGATTGCCGGTAGCTCAGCTCGAAGCCGGTGATGCGGGCATCGCCGACGTTGGCCCGGGTGCTGATCTCGTAGCCAAGGAGGGCGGGGTCGGAATCGAGGCCGTAGCTCTCAAGCAGGGCCGGGGTGGCGTCGGTGCGGACCAGGCCGAAGAAGTTGCGGATGTCCTTGCGGAAGACCCCGACCGAACCGACGCCGCCCTTGAGCTGGTAGGACTCGAGGGTGAGGTCGTAGCTGTCGGCCGTCCACGGCATCAGGCCCGGGTTATTAACGGAGATCGTGGGCGAGGCGGCGTCGGGCTCGCTGATGGTGGTGCCGGGCACGATGAGGTTGACGTTCGGGCGGCCGAGCGTGCGCGCGTAGGCCGCGCGCAGGATCAGGTCCTCGCGCAAGGTGAAGGCGGCGTTGAGGCTGGGGTAGAGGCCGTCGTAGGTACGGCCCGCGCGCGCCCCGCGCTCGACGTAGCGGAGCTGGCGGAGCGCCAGGGCGTCGCCAGGGACGAGCACGCGCTGACCGGCGGCGTTGCGGACGAACGAGCCGTCGCGGTTGCGCTGGTACTGGGCGTTGGGGTCGTTGGGGGGGCCGGAGCCGCGGGCGTCGGTGCGCTCGAACCGGACGCCGCCGACAAGCCAGAGCCGCTGGCGGAGCAGGCGCAGGTCAGCGCGGAGGTAGGCGGCGGTGACCGACTCGCGGAACTCCCGCGAGTTGGAGACGTAATTCTGATGGGTGGTAGGGAGGTCCTCGACGAACCAGCCGGGCTGGCGGAGGAACAGCTGGTGGAACTTCTGGGGGCTGATCCAGCGGACGGGCTGGCCGAAGAGATTCGGGGCTTCGGCGAGGAAGGCCTCGTCGAACACGTCGAACCGGCCGGCGCGGCGCGCGGCCTCGTCCGCGGCGCCCTCGGGCCGGAAATTC
>JBEDEF010000445.1:0-12764 GCA_041175845.1 Verrucomicrobiota bacterium | reverse complement strand
CAGAGCGCCCCGCGCTCACGCAGGATGGCACCCGTTGGATCTTCACTTACGAGCGACCGGAAGGTCCCGGGTTGGGCAGCATCCAATATGCCGTCGAGGTCTCGACCAACCTGCGCGATCCCGCCAGCTGGTCCGCGGCCGGCTTGCCGCACGAGCAGGTTTCCAGTGCCGGTGGTAAGGCGCGTTGGCGGGCGACCTACCCCTTGCGCACTGCAAACAATCCCTCCGGGGCGCGGGTAGTGGCTTTTCGGCTGCGGGTAGCAACTCCGGACGGTACCGCTTATTCCCCGGTGCTGGCGGGCATGACCCAAGAGCTACCGGTGGGTCAAACCTCCACCCTTTCGTTCCCGTTTTATCCGACACCCGCCGCCGCGGCACTCATGGCGCGCCTCACTGACACGGGGCCAAATTTCATCGAGGCGTCTAACGCGGGTTGGACTGCCGCCACCTTGGCTGACGGCTCGCAGCCCCACTACGTGAGGATCCGCAGCGGGGCCTCCGCCGGCCGATTACTACCGGTCCAAGCCGCCGCCGGAGCGGAAAATCGGCTGTTGGTGGACAGTGGCGGCCTGCCGCTCGCCCGCAGCGGAGTTACGACGGGAGCCCGCGGCGACGCCTTTGAGGTCCTCGCGGCGCTGACCCTGGCGGCGGCCTTTCAGAGCGTGACGCTGGCCACGGGCGGCACTGCGGCCGAGGCAGACCAGGT
The DNA here is from genome assembly GCA_041175845.1 of Verrucomicrobiota bacterium. GTDB lineage: Bacteria > Verrucomicrobiota > Verrucomicrobiia > Opitutales > Opitutaceae > ER46. The sequence continues at coordinate 12,058 of JBEDEF010000445.1, read as the reverse complement.
GCAGGTCTGGAGTGGGGCCTCTTGGCTCTCCTTCTACAAGCACGCCACGCGCAACCGTTGGGAGGCGGAGCATGACGCAGCGGGCGCTCCCGGGCGGGACGTGTACGCCCTACGGCCCGATCGTGGTTTACGGGTCCGTCGTGGTAATGCCGGTCCGGCTATGCTCTACGTACATCACGCGGGTCGCGTGGCTGACACGCCGGTTCGGATCGTCCACGACCGTCCAGGGTCAACTTTTGTTGCCCTAGGGCTGCCAGTGGACGCGACGCTTGCGTCCCTCGATCCGGGCTTGGGCGGCGGCGAGGCGGGTGGTTGGCGGACGGGCTCTTCTCCCGCAGTCGCTAGTACCACCGCCGATTTGGTAATGGCTTGGAATCCAGTGGTTAATCAGTGGACGGTTGCCTTCAAGAACTCCGGCAGCGCTCGCTGGCAGGAGGCACGGGATGGTGTCCAAACCTTGCGCGATGATTTGTTGATTCCAGCCGGACAGCCGTTGCTGGTCCGGCGGGTGGGGGAGTCAGGCGCCCAGCTGATTGCGGTGCCCCTCCCTTATTCCATCGCTCGCTGACGGCAGAGTGATTCGGCGGCGGAGCGTTTTACCCCTTGGGGTGTAGGGCGCGCTTTTCTCGCGCCGCCCGGAGTCAAACCCGCGCTCTTCCTGAGGGCGTGATGACCGCGGCCCCTTACCCCAATCGCCGCGACCGGATAATTGGTGGCGAGGCGCTCCTCGCACCCCGGCCCACGGGCCAAGGCTCAGCAGGGCCCGACTGTCTCCAGCCGCGGAAATACGTAGTTGCGGGTGAGCAAAAACACTTACGCAAAAATCTGATAATGAGGTGCTTACAAGTTTTTAATTAAAAGTAGGTCAAAGACGGAATCGGCGCGCTCGCCGCTAGACGGAGCCTCAACAAGCGACGACGACAGGCGCGTGAACTCACCGCATCCCGCCTTTTCCGGCCTCCGCCTGATTGCCTCCCTAGCTCTTGCCCTGTGCGGGGCGAGCCAGCTCCCGGCACAGGGTGCGGCCGTCGTATTGGACACTTTCGGCCCGGCTAGCGTCGGCGGAGTGGTCCGGGGTTCGAGCTGGGAGGGCCAGGTCACGCGCGATGGAGGCATTCTCACGGTGGCGGGCACGGCCCGTGATGACAATGGATGGCAAGCCCGGGGGGTGAACGTAAACGCAAGCGGGATGACGGCGTTGGCGGTCACCGGCTATCGTTTGGCGGGCAACACGGCGGGTACACTTGTAATTGAATTGCAGGATGCCGCCCTGAACACCGCGGTTTTCTCGGCCCCGCTGAGCGCTTTCGGCACTGTTTCCACCACGGTGCGTATTCCCCTGCAGGCTTGGGCCGCGGGCTTCGACTTCACGCGCCTGACCGGCTGGTCGATCGGCGGCGGCGCGCCACCCCCGGGCAACGATGCCTTCCGGCTGGTGCTCGAGCATTTGGAACTAAGTGCGCAAGGAGGGCCGACCGTGGCGGCTTTACCCGTCATTACGGTACCGCCGACGGATCAAGCCGCGCCGTTGAACGCGGAGGTTCGTTTGATGGTTGCCGCGATCGGTAATCCGGCGCCGAACTTCCAATGGCGGCGTGAAGGGCGGCCGATCCCTGGTGCGACGGGCTCAGTGCTGACTTTGACCGTGACCGCGGACACCGCGGGTCGGTATTCGGTCGCCGTGCAAAACAGCGTGGGCTCAGTCCTGAGCGCGCCCGTGCTCGTGAGCACGGCGGGTGGTGCCCCGGCAGGGGGTTGGACGCCGGTGGTGGTGGCCGTATCGGGTGGCGGCGGTGCGCCCTCCACGGGCGTTTCGACCGCGGGATCGAGCGCTGGAACGGGCGCTGGCAGCGCAGTCACCTTGGTCGGCGCCGCGACGGGTTCGGGAGCAGTGACCAATGCGGGCGCGGGCATTCTCGTGGGTGGCACCGGGAATGCATCGGACGGAGAGTCCTCGGTCGCAGGAGCTTACTTTGGCACTTTGCCGGACGGTGGCGTGTGGGCCCTCAATGTCCGGGCGGACCGGCGCGGGATGTTTTTGGCCCACTTCCCGGCCACCGGGACCGCGGCGATCGCCGAGGTCACAGTGGGTCCGGACAATCGCTTCCAGGTTACGGGCACGACTCTGGCGCCCCGCGGGGTGGTCGCGGCCGCGCCTGGGGTTCCGGCGATCGCCTCCGCGCCGGTCAGCTACACCCTTCGAGCTCAAGTGAGCGGCGACGGCGCTGCTGGGGAACTGCTTGGCTTTAATCTTCAGGCCCCGGCGGATCGTGGGCCGCTGGCGACGGCGGGCCTCTATCGGGCGCAGGCCCTTTACGCGGCCGAAGGCAGCACGCACGTGATTATCGGGCCGAGCGGGCGAATTTTGGCTGTGACCACCTCGGCGCAGACCGTGGACGCGGTATCGGGCACCTTGTCGGCCGAGGGTGGCTTCCGCGGGGTGACCCGTCAGGGCGCGGAAGTCACGCTCGGCGTTAACCCGGGCCTGCGGGCGCTCACCCTCGGCTATACGACGGTCGAGGGTGCCCGCACGACGCTGTTCCATGGACTGCGGGATACCGAAGTTGCCACTGCGGCGCTGGCCAACCTGTCCATTCGGACCATCGCGGGAGCGGAGGACCAGAGCTTGGTTGCCGGGTTTGCGGTGGCGGGTGGCAGCAAGTCCATCCTCGTGCGTGGTATCGGGCCGTCGCTGGCGGAGTTTGGAGTGGAAGGTGTCCTCGCGGATCCTCGCCTGGAACTGCGCCGGCCGGGGGCGGACGGGATGCTGGCGGGCAACGACGACTGGACGGAGGCGGCGGGACGCGTCTTCCCGCGAGTGGGGGCCTTCGCCCTGCGTGGGGGTAGTCGGGATGCAGCCTTAGTCGCCGAGCTGGATGCCAGCACTTACACCGCCCGTCTCAGCGAAGCGGCCGGCGGCTCAGGCGTGGCCCTGCTGGAATTATACGATGCGGGTGCGGCAGGCGGCGGCCGTCTGACGAATCTTTCCGCCCGCTCGGTGGTCAGTCCTGATGGGGGGGCCCTGATCGCCGGCTTCAACCTGACGGGCACTGGCACTCGGCGGTTGCTCATCCGAGCGGTTGGGCCGTCCCTCGAGGCCTTTGGACTGGATGGTGTCCTAAGCAACCCGCGGCTGGATCTCTACTCCGCCGGTGGTACTGCGCCCCTGGCGACGAATCAGGATTGGTCCTCTGCTCTGGAGGAGACCTTCCGGCAGGTCGGGGCCTTCGCGCTACGCGATGGTTCTTTGGATGCGGCCTTCGTAGTTACCTTGCCCGCAGGGAGTTATACTGCTCAAGTGGGCTCGACGAATGGTGCTAGCGGCATTGCGCTGGTGGAGATCTACGAGTTGCCTTGAGGCTTTGCGAGGGCCGTAAAGGCCTAGTGTCTGCCGCGTGCGGTCGAGAGGCTGAAAGCGGCGGTGGCCTGGGTAATTTTACGCTACCGATTGGCGTGGCGCCGAGCGCGTTCCGGGTAAATCTCGACGGCGTGAGATTCCTAATGCAAGATTCTCGCCTTAATTCACCAGCCTCGCCTTTCACCCACTGACTTTTGGGCATGATTTTCCCGTTCCAGTTCCGTTCCTGGTCCTCGTTCCGCCGGTGGCGCGGTGGCGCATGGGGAGCGCTCTTGGCGGGCGCGGCGCAACCGTTGATTGGGCAGATGGTGCTTCCGACCCCAATCATCGAGCCGCTGTTGCCGGCCTCGCTTCGGGCGGAGGATCCGGCCAGTCGGAACTCGGCGTTGCGGGCGGGCTCCGTCAGTCATCCGGGGGCGACCCCGCCACCGGCACCGACTACTCCCTTCACTTATGGTCGGCTGGCCTTGTATCCCCGGGTGAATGCGTCCTTTTCCTACAGCGAGGGGGTGCTTTCGGAGGTTGGCCGTCCGACGAATTCCTACATTTCGAGCGTCTCGACGGGCTTCCGCTTCGATGCCGGGCGCAACTGGGCGGTCGATTACGGCACGGGGTGGACGGTCTATTCTAGCCGCCGTTTCCAGAACTCGCCGAACCATAACCTAACCTTTTCGGGAACTCTGCCCCTGCGAGTCTGGGAGGCGGGGTTCTCGCAAGGCTACAGCTACGCGCGGGCGCCGCGGATCGAGACGGGGCGCCAGACGGAACGTCAGACGGTAACGACATCCGCCACCTTGGCCCGAACACTGGGTACAAAATGGATCGTGCAGACCGGCTTTGCCCAAAGCCTCAACTTTATTTCCGCCAGCCCCGACTTTTACTCTTGGTCGTCGAGCAACGCGCTCCAGTACCGGTTGGGCGAAAGTGCCACCTTGGGAGGGACCTTAGGCTTTACTTACGTTGATGTAGACCCGGGTGTGAATATGGCCGCCTTAACCCCAGGCGCGAGTTTCGCGTGGGCGGTGTCGCCGCGGCTGACAACGAGCCTTTCAGCCGGTACGGAATATCGCTGGATTTTCTCCCGCGGGGTCAAGTCACCCACTACTCCGGTCTTTCAGCTAAGCGGCAGCTACCAACTTTTTGACCAAACTTCTTTGAGCGCTAGCGCGTTCCGCAGCCTGACCCCGTCGAATTTTCGCAATCAACTGCAGGACGGCACAAGCTGGCAGGTGGCGTTCGGCCAGCGTTTGCTGAGGGTCATCCAGATCTCGGGTTCCTATGGGGAGCAGATCTCCGGGTACAAATCCTCTCGGTTGGGGGTGGAGGCAGGCCGCAAGGACCGGTCCTATTTTTATTCGCTGAACGCTGGCACCACGGTCCTACGTCGACTCTCGGTTTCCGTTGGCTTTAGTGCGTCCGACAACTCCAGCAACCGGAAAGGATTCGGTTTCAATAGCCGAACCTACAGCGTGCAGGGAGGCTACGGCTTTTGAACTCTGGACTCACTGAATCTCGGCCTGCCTCGCCGCCTGACGCGGCGGTTGCACCGGAGCAGGGTCCCGCCGTGGCGACGCATCTCCGATGGCGGCGCTACGCTTGGGCCGCCGGGTTGCTGGCCGTTCCGTTCGGTCCGGTCTGGTACGAGCTGGTGCGGTTCGCATTGGCCAGCGATCTGTATTCGCACACGCTCCTGATGCCCTTCGTGGCGGGTTACTTCGTCTGGTTGGCGCGGCCGGAGTTGCCGCAACCTGGCCGAGCGGCTTGGGGGTCAGCGCTGCTTCTGGCGGGGGCGGCGCTGGCGCTGGTGGTCTGGTCTCTCCAAGGGGCCGGTTCCCGGGTCTGGTCTGTCGAAGATCGATTGGCGGCGCGGGTCGGGGCGTATGTGCTGCTGGTCGCGAGTGCTGGGTTCGCTTTGGTCGGCGCACGAGGCGTGCGGGCGGTGGCTTTCCCGTTGGGACTCCTGGCTTTCGCGTTCCCGATGCCCACGATGCTCATCAAGAGCATCGAGACGTTTCTGCAGCACGGCTCAGCGGAGGTTGCCCACCTGCTCTTCAATTTGAGTGGGACGCCCAATTTCCGTTCCGATCTGATCTTCGAGCTGCCGCGCATCAGCCTGAAGGTCGCACCAGAGTGCAGCGGCATTCATTCTTCGCTCGCGCTGTTCATCACCAGCCTCGTGGCGGGCAAGCTGTTCCTGCGCGCCTCTTGGCGGCGAATCCTTTTGGCGGTGATCGTGGTTCCGCTCGCGCTGCTGCGCAACGGGTTCCGGATTCTGACGATCGGACTGCTCTGCGTCCACATCGGTCCAGAGATGATTAACTCGGTGATCCACCATCAGGGCGGACCAATCTTTTTTGCCCTCTCCCTGATTCCATTTGGTGCACTTCTCTGGTGGCTCCGGCGGGCGGAAGTCCGCGCGCTGGCTCCGTCGTCCGCAGCTTCCCCTCATTCATGAAAACGATTCCCAAACTGCTTTTGGTCTCCACCTGCTTGGCCTTCGTGGTGGGTTGTTCCCGCGAATCGCGCGTCGAAAAGGCGCTGAAGCGAGGGCAAGAGTTGCTGGCGGCGGGAAAATATACCGAGGCGGAGCTGGAGTTAAAAACCGCCCAGCAAACCCCTCAGCCCCAGCCGCGGGCGCTGGCGGGTCTGGGCGAAGTCTACTTCCATCAGGGTCGGCTGGATCGTGCCTCGGCCTTTTTCACCAAGGCGAAGGAACTGCTGCCGGATAACGCGGATGTCTGGCTGAAGCTGGGCATGTGCCAGCTCTCGCTGCGGCAGCCTGGCGAGGCCCTTGTGGCGGCGCGATTTGTGCTCGAACGTCGGCCGGCTGATCCCGAGGCGCCCCTATTGCTTGCGGACGCCAGCAGCAACGGGTCGGAGATCGAGGACTCCCGGTCGATCCTGAAGGCACTGCCGCCCCCGGCCGCGGCGGGAGCCCCGGCGTTGGTGGGGCGGGCGATGCTTGCCCTCAAGGAAAAGAAAATAGAGGAGGCCGAGGCGGTGATTGCTCAGGCTCGCGCTGCGGACGTGAAGTACCATGGGGTCAATGCCGTTCTGGCTTTGCTCCACTTGGCGAAGAATGAAACGACCAAAGCCGACGCCGCCCTGCAGGCGATGGCGGAATCGGCGCCGAACCGGGTGCTGCACGAGGTGCGTTGGGCCGCCTTCAAATTGCAGCAGAAGGATGTGGCTGCAGCGCGTTCGATTCTGGAGGCTGCAGTCGGCCGTCGTCCCGACTACCTTCCTGGCTTGATGGCCCTCGCGCACCTCGAGAACAGCGAAGGCAAGGCCGATGCCGCGTTGGAGCTCGCGTACAAGGCGATCGCCGTAGAGCAGCTCAGCGGAGAAGCGATGCTCCTCGCCGGCCAGATCAAGCTGGCGCGGAAAGACTGGGATGGCGCGATTGTCGAGTTTGAGCGCCTCCTCTCTTTTTTTCAGAATAATCCGATGGCTCATTTCCAACTGGCTCGAGCCCTTGAGGGTAAAGGCGAGTTGAACCGAGCGATCGTCAGCCTGCTGACGGCGATTAACCTGGATCCCACTTACCCTCCGGCCGTTCTACTCTTCAGCACGCTGCACTTGCGCAAAGGTGAGCCGGCGCCAGCCGAGGCTCCGCTTCGCCGCCTGTTGCAGGCACGAGCGGACTATTCCCCGGCGCTGGAGCAATTGGGCGCGGTACTGCGGGCTCTCGGCCGGTTTGATGAGGCTTGGCGGGTGTACGACAATTTGGTCAGGGCGGCGCCGCAGAATGCTCCCTGGATTTTCCGTCGAGGGGAGCTTTCATTCCGGCTCGGGCGACTCCCCGAGGCGAAGGCGGACTTAATCAAGGCTCTGGAGCTGGATAAGACTCAGTTGGGCGCGCTGGAACTTCTGATCGAAATCGCGTTCCGCGCCAACCAAGTACCGGAGGCGCTGCGGCTGGCGCAGGCCAGCGTGCAAGCGAACCCCCAGAGCGCGCGCCCGCAGCTGATCCTTGCGCGGGTGTACCTTACGCTTAAAGACCCTGACCGGGCGGAGGTCGCCTTTAAGCGGGCCATCGAGCTGGAGCCGGAAGCTTCCGAGCCCTACCTCGCGATCGCCCAATTCTACGGCAGCACCCAGAAGAATGACGGGGCGATCGCGGGCCTCGAGACGCTCTTGGCGAAGAGGCCGAATTCAGTGCAGGCCCTTTTGCTCAAAGGGATTCTACTCGAGGCGAAAAAGGACTATCCCGGGGCGAGTAGTGCTTATGAGGGACTGTTGGCGAAGGATCCCCAGTCGTGGCTCGCCCTCAACAACCTCGCCTACCTGCAACTGGAGCAGTTCAAGGACGCGGCCAAGGCCCGGGAGTACGCCGCTCGGGCGCGCGAGGCGGCGCCGGGAAATCCGGCGATTGCCGACACGTTGGGCTGGAGCTTGTCCCGGTTGGGGCAGTATGCGCAGGCGGAGCCCCTGTTGAAGGAAGCCTTGACCGGTTTGCCCGACAGTCCGGAGGTCCTCTATCACGTGGGAGTCAATAGCTACTACCTGGGCCAGGAGGAGGCGGCGCGGAAGGCGTTGCAGGAGGCGTTAAAACTTGCCCCCGAATTTACCCACGCGGCGGAGGCCAAGGCGCGCCTCGCGATTCTCGATTTGGATCCTGCCAAGGCGGGGACGGAGGTGCGCAAGTTGATCGAGTCTGAACTCAGCGCCCGCAAAGACGATCCGCTGCTGTTGAGTCGCCTTGCGCTGCTGCAGGAGCGGTCGGGTGAACTGAAGGAAGCGCTTGCGTCCTGGCAGGCGGCGGCGGCGGCCAGCCCGACCAACGCTCAGTTCGCGCTGGGAATTGTGCGCACCTTGGAAGTACAGGGGGAAGCGGAGAAGGCCCTCGAAGCGGCCAAGGCGGCGCGGAAGGTTGCGGCGACCAATCCTGACGTAGCGCGCGCGCTCGGGCGTCTCGCCAGCCGGCAGGGCCAGCACTCTTGGGGATTGAGTCTGCTCCGAGAGGCGGCTCGCGGCCGGCCGGGTATGCCGGAGGTGCAGCTTGAGCTCGCGGAAGGTGCGGCCGCCGCCGGGGATCATCGGGAAGCGGAGAGCGCGCTCCGGGAAGTGGTGGAGCGCCATGCTGATCATCCCTTGGCCAAGGAAGCCCGCGCGCTGCAGACCTTGCTCGCGGCGGGTGAATTGGGCGGCGGGGCGCCAGTGGCGCTCGAAGAGCGGCGCAAGACGGCGCCGCGCTCGGCCTGGGTGCTCTGGGCGGACGGTAAGCTCTCCGAAAAGGCGGGCGACGCGGCCAAGGCCCGTGCTGCTTACGAGCAGTTACTGGCGGCCTACCCGGAGCATCAGATGGGCCAGCAGCGGTTGGCGGTCCTGTGGGCGGGAACGTCCGATGCGGATGCCAAACGAGCGCTGGAGTATGCCACCAAGTCCCGGGAGCGCTTCCCGGATGATCCGGAGGTCGCGAAGGCGCTCGGGGTGGTGCTGTTCCGCCAGGGGAGTTTCAATCGGGCGGCGACCTTGCTGGGCGAGGCGGCGCAGAAACGCGAAAGGGACGCCGACCTCCAGCGCTACCTTGGGCTGGCGCTGCGCCAAGTGAAACGGCCCAGTGACGCGCGACGAGCCTTGGAAAAGGCGCTCGAACTCAAGCTGGCTGGCGAGGCAGCCGAAGAGGTGCGACGGGCTCTGGAGGAGCTAAAGGCCGCCGAAAGACAGTCCTGAAGCGGGCCGCGTGAGCTCTGGGAAGGAATCGCTGTCGCGGTTAAGACGCCTTCCCGGGGCGGCGCTAGTGGTCGGGGTGCTGGTCTTGCTGCTGCTCTGGAGTTACGGCGGTACGGGCGAAGTTCCGCTGCTCCTTGATGATGAATTTACGTTGGTGCGTAATCGGAGCGTCCACCGAATCGGCGACATGGCGGCCGTCCTTCGGCCTCCGGTCGACGCTCCGACAGGAGGCCGACCTTTAGCCAACCTTACCTTCGCCCTCACCTACGCTCTGGGCGGTCCTGAACCCTGGGCGCATCGTCTGTTCAACGTGGTGCTCCACGGTGCTACTGCGCTCCTAGTCTTCGGCGTCGTGCGCCGCACGGTCGCGCTGCCCGGTATACCCGCTAGGCTGCAGGCTCAGGCCTTCGAAATAGGGGCCGCCACGGCCCTGATCTGGGCTGTGCATCCGCTACTGACGCAGTGTGTGACTTACATTTCGCAGCGTACGGAAATCCAGATGGCGGCCTGCTACCTGCTCACGCTCTACGGCTTTATCCGCGCGGAGACCGAGCCAGTGCACTCGAAACTGTGGCGGATCCTATCCATTGTGGCCTGTTGGCTGGGAGGTTTGAGCAAGGAGCCGATCGCGACCGCGCCGCTGGTGGTTTTGCTCTTCCACCGGGTGTTCCTCCGGGTGGGCTTCCGCGAGTTGCTGCGGGCGTATTGGGGCTATTACGCCGCGCTGGCGGTCGTGTGGCTGTTTTTAGTCGATGGTCTGCGAGGACTGGGTCAGCGAGGGGTCTCCTACGCTGCGGGAGTGACCGCGTGGGACTACGCGGTCGTGCAGGTGCAGGCCGTACTGGAATACCTTCGCCTGAGCGTGTGGCCACATCCGCTCGTGTTTGACCGATCTCCGCTGGTGGTACTGGCGCCCCAGCTCTCTCTATCGCACGCGGTGGCCCTGGTCGCCCTGCTCAGTCTGACCCTGTGGGGACTCTGGCGGCGCTCGTGCTGGGCCTTTCTTGGTAGCTGGTTCTTCCTCGTCCTCGCGCCGACTTCGAGCGTCATACCCATCGTCAATGCGGCGGTCGCGGAGAACCGAGCCTACTTGCCCTCGGTGGCGGTCGTCAGCGGAGTGGTGATCGCCCTCGCGCTTATTTTGCCCCGGAAGGCCGCGCGGCTGGTTTATGTTGCGCTTGGCACCACGGCCGCTTGGGCGACGCACGAACGCAACCTCGATTATGCGGACGCCATTACTCTCTGGACCGACACCGTCGAGAAGGCGCCGGATAATCCACGGGCGCATGGCCAACTTGGCCTCGCCCTTTACGCGCAGGGGCATGCAGAGGCGGCGCTGCGGCATTACCGGGAGGCTTTACGGATGAATCCAGAGGGGGCCCCGCACCACACGGGCATCGGCGTGATTCTCGCCCAGATGCCGGGTGGACTGGAAGCCGCCCAGCGACATCTTTCTGAGGCGCTGCGCCTCAGGCCAAACGAAGCGGAGGCGCATGCCAACCTCGGCGCCGTGCTCGGTATGATAGGCCGTGACCTCACGAAGGCCGAGTGGCACCTGCGGGAGGCGTTAAGGCTGTCTCCGGACGATCCGGGAACCTGGTTCCTCTGGGGTGAGTTTGCGGAGCGGCGCCGATTTAATCTACCAGAGGCCCGGCGAGCTTATCAGGAAAGCCTGCGCCGACGTTCTGGTTTCTCGCCTGCGCTTCAGGCGCTCCAACGCGTGGAAGCCTTGGTCGCCCCGCCGGCCCCCTCTCTTAAAATCCCATGAACATCCTCGTCGTAGGTGGTGCCGGCTACATCGGCAGTCATTGCGTTCGGCAGCTCCTGGTCGCGGGCCACCGGCCGGTTATCCTCGATAACTTCGTTTACGGGCATCGCGCTGCGGTGCCCGTGGGCGTTGCCCTCCACGAGGGCAATCTGGGCGATGCGCCCTTCGTACGGCGGGTGTTGGAGTCGGAGCGCATCGACGCGGTGATGCACTTCGCCGCCTACTGCTACGTCGGGGAGTCGGTCACCGACCCGATGAAGTATTACTTCAACAATGTCGTGGCCACGTTGCACCTGCTGCAGGCGATGAGGGAGGCCGGGGTGCGGCGCTTCATCTTCTCGTCGACCTGCGCCACGTTCGGGATCCCGACCACGCTCCCGATTCACGAAAACCTGCCGCAGTCGCCGATCAATCCTTATGGGCAGACCAAGCTGGACATCGAGCAGGTGCTAAAGGCGCTGGCCGTCGCCCATGGCCTGAGCTTCGCGGTTTTCCGTTACTTCAATGCCGCGGGTGCGGCCGAGGACGGCAGCATTGGAGAGGACCATGCGCCGGAGACACATCTCATCCCTCTCGCGATCGACGTCGCGACTGGTCGCCGTCCTCACTTGCAACTCTTCGGCACTGATTATCCAACGCCGGACGGCACTTGCCTGCGGGACTATGTCCACGTGGATGACCTGAGCCGGGCGCACATCGCGGCCTGCGCCCGCCTCGACGCGCCGGGCACCCAGCTCTTCTACAACCTAGGGACGGGTCGTCCGACCTCCAATCGTGAGGTCATCGCGGCCGTGGAGGAGATCACGGGCCGAACGGTCCGGGTCGTCGAATCGCCGCGCCGCGCCGGCGATCCTCCGGCGCTCTTTGCGGATTCCGCGAAGGCCCGCCGCGAGCTCGGATGGAACGTGAAATTCCCGGATATCAAGTCGATCGTCGCTACCGCGTGGAAGTGGCACCAGGCGCATCCGGCGGGATTTGGGGACCGGTAAACCATTTCGGCGGCCGCCAGGGCAAGGGCTGAGGGCTGCTTGCCGCGTCCGGGTGACTTCAAGGCAGGTCGGGAGGATGCCCTTGCCGCAAGGCTTACGCGACAGTGGAGTTGCCAAAAAGTGTAAAGTAGCCCCGCAAAAGCGCCGGTAGAGCTTACACTTTGCATTTAGGGCGTGGGAAAGTCAGGGGTAAGGGGCTCTCCAGAGTTCTCTACAGAAGAGCGAGTTAGGCGTTAATAAGTGGCAATACGTAGGTTTGGCACGGGG
>JBEDEF010000444.1:0-8046 GCA_041175845.1 Verrucomicrobiota bacterium | reverse complement strand
GCCTACCGCCGCACGTCGCTTGGCCGCTGAGCATGTTTCTGTGCGGCTCCGTGATCTTCTGGCTCGATGCGCGGCTACGAGGGTGGTGCGGGCTCGACGACTCCTCCCGAATTCGCTCCCTCCGCACCGAGGTCCTGCAGATTGCCATGCAGGAAGTGGACACCGCCCGGCTCACGGCCGAGTTCGAGAACCTGCTGGCAGCCCGGCACGACGCCCCGACGGCCGTGATCTTGGCCCGCAGCGGCGAGGCTTTCTCCGGGGGAGGCCATACCATCCGACAGGAACGCGGGGCCATCGCCGCCTTGCGTGAGGACGGTTGGATCACTCCGGAGAGCCTCCAGCGCCGCAGGCCCAACCCCGCCCGGGAGGACCTCGACGCCCTGTTGCGCGAACTTGGCGCCGGCGCGCTCGTCGCGGTTCCCCGCGAGAGTCCCGTCCCGAATCTACTCGTAGCCATCGGTGTCCGCCGCAACGAGTGGCCCTTCACCTATCCCGATATCGTCCGCTTGCTGCACACCGCCGAACTGATCGATAACATTCTTACCCGCTCGCGGCTCACGGACCAGCTGGCCTTGCGCGCCCGCATGGAGTATCTCGCGATGATGTCCCGCGGGCTGGCCCACGACCTGAAGAATTTGATCACCCCCGTATCGTCCTACCTCGTACACACCGAGGGGCGGGCGCCGGCGGGTAGCGCCGAGGAGGAAGTCCACCGCGCCGCCATCCGTGCCACCGGGGTGATGACGACCTATCTGCGCGAGGCGCTCTTCTTCTCGGAACGTCTGACGCCGCGGTTTGCCCCACTCGACCCGCGAGGACTCCTCGAAGGCGCCCGCAACCTGGCCTTGGAGCGCGCCGCCCGCCGTGGGATCAGCTTGGTCGCGCAAAGCAGTTGCGGGGGGACCCTGCAGGGCGACGCGGTACTCCTTCAGCGCTTGCTGGTGAACCTGCTCAACAATGCGATCGATGCGTCCACGGCAGGGGGTGAAGTGCGGCTGACCGCCGAAGGGCCGGTGGCGGGCATCGTCACGCTGCGCGTGACCGACCAGGGTTGCGGGATGGACGAAGCGACCCGGGCAAGAATCTTCGACCCTTACTTCACGACGAAGGAGTTCGGGGAGGAGGTGCGGGGATTCGGCCTCGGGCTCACCATCTCGCAGCGAATCGCGCATCTCCACCACGGCCGCATCACGGTGAGCAGCCGGCCGGGCGTCGGGACCACGCTGAGCGTCGACCTCCCGGCAGATCCGGCGGCCGTCGCTGTCGTTACCTGAACTAATCCCATGGCCACCGCGACCAGCGCCATCTTGCCAACTCGGATTTTGATCGTCGACGACGAGCGGCAGATCCACGCCTCCCTCCGTCTGCGGCTGGGGGAAGCGCACCAGCTCGAGTTTGCCTTTGACGCCGCCGGAGGTCTGGAGCGCCTGCGGCAGACGCGGTTCGATCTCTGCCTGGCCGACCTGCATATGCCCCGGATGGATGGTTTCGCCTTCATCGAGGCAGCGCAGGAGGTGGATCCGGCGCTCGGGTTCGTGGTGCTGAGTGCGTTTGATTCCCCGGAAAACCTCCGCCGCACCATCCCCCTCCAAGTCTACGACTTTATCTCGAAGCCCCTGCCGGGCCGGGCGGACTTCGAGGCGCGGATCCCCGAATGGGTGGCCCGGACCCGACAGCGGCGCGTCGACCAGGAGCTCGCCCAGCAGGCGGGAGTCGCGGCGGGCGAGCGCGAGGCGGCGCTGCTCGAGCGGGACGTGGAGCTCGTGGCCTCCGAGACGGCCCGCGATGCTTTGCGGCAGACGGCCGGGTTGCTGACCACGGTGCACGCACAACTGCTCGCCTCCCAGGCACTGTTGGGCACACCGGCGCGCGCGGACCCACGGGCGGCGCAGTTCACCCGGCGGCTTGAGGAGGCCCGCCGCACGGCGGAGGCTGCGATGGCGGTGACGGAGGCGTTCTTCGATACCGGCTACGGTAACCGCGACACCTCGCCCGCAGTGGTGGAGGAGGGCATCCGGCACGCGAGCGGGATCGCCCTGCGGATGTGCCGAGGGGAGGAGGAGGGCAAGGCAGTGGAGTTCACCCCCGGGGCCGCAGGGCTACCAGTGCGAGGGCTCTCCGGGATCGACTTCCTACTCTTGATGACTCCGGCGTTGGCGGCAGCGCTCGCCGGCACGCCGCGCCGGACGACCGTCGGGGTGCGGGCGGAGCCACTGGGTCGGCTGGAGGAGGTCTATCGTGAACCGGCGCTCCGCAATTTCACCTGGTACAACCGCCGCCACGCGCCAGCCGGCCAAGCAGCCGTGCTGATCACCGTCACCGGCACCGGCCCGGCCCTCAGCCCCGCGGCATTGGAAGCGTGGCTGCAGGACCGGCACGAGCCGCTGGCGAACATCACGGCCCGCGGCCTCGTCGCTGGTGTGCGGCGCTGTCATGGCGTCCTGGGCGCAGCGGTGGCGCCCCATTCCGGCCGCTTCAGCCTCGCGCTGGCGCTCCCCGTCTGAATCCGACCATGATCCTCCTGGTCGACAGCGCAGAGCGCGAAGGATCCGTCCTCGCCGAGCTATGCGCGGGCCGGGGCTGGGTGACCGAAGCCTGCAGGACAGTCGCCACCGCCCTGCGGCAGATCCCGCGGCTGCGGCCGCGCGTGGTCATCCTCCGGCGTACGTTGCGGGACGGCCTGGCCGAGGAGGTCCTCGCGGCGCTGACGGACGTGAGCTGCCGGCAGCTGGTGCTGGTACCAGCGGGGACCAGCGGAACCGCGGAGGCCCGCCTCGTCGCGGTAGGCGCGGATTGCGTGCTGCGCGAGCCCGTGCGCATCGAGGTACTGTTGGCCTATGTGGAGCGTTTCCTGCGGGAGCCAGGCCCGACGGCGCGACCCCGTCCGAAACCGCTAACGTTCGCGGGAGGCCGGCTCGACCCCGCGGATCGGACCCTGCGGCGAGGCGCCCGGCGGACTACCTTGGCGCCCCGCGAGGCGCAACTGGCGGAACTACTGGCGCGGTCCCCCGCGGAGGTCGTGGCCTACGAGGCCCTCTACGCGGATATCCTGAGCCGACCGTTCCGCGGCGACACGGGCAACCTGCGGGTCCTGCTGAGGAAACTCTGCACCGCCGCAGCCCGCGTCGGCATCGACGCGCGGGCCTGGATCGAGGTGATCCCGAAGTCCGGCTACCGGCTGCGCCGGTCCACTCCGCGCCCGAAGGCGCACCCGTAACGGAAAAGTAACGGCCGGGCCGTTCCGCCATCAACCCAGGCCAGACACGGTGCGGCCATGGAACCGCACCCCAACGTTGTCATCCTCAAGGCCGATCAGCTGTACGCCGCCACCCTTCGCACCCACGTGGAGGCCGTGCTGCCGGGGGCGCGGATCACGGTCGCACCGCACGTAGCCGCGGCCCGGGCACTGCTGGATCGGGCACCGGTGGACCTCCTGCTGGGCAGCCTGGGGGAAGGTCCGGAGGGCGACGCTCTGGACCTGCTGGCCCAGTCCACCCGGGCGCCCCGGCGGGCGCGGCGGGTGCTCGTGGTCGCCCTACGCTGCACCTACCGGACCCTCTCGGCGCTGCGAACCTTGGCGGTGGAAGGCGTCTTCGACGCCGGCGCCGAGGAGCCGGAGGCGTTTCGACCCGCCCTGGAGCGGGTACTGGCGGGGCAACGCGCTTGGAGCCCTTCGGTGCAGGGCCAGTTGCGGCAGATCTCGGCGGCGCCGACGGCGCTGTTCCGGCTGCTCACGGACTTCGAGCAGCTGGTGCTGAGCGTGATCGGTGCGGGGTGTGACGACGACGAGGCGGCGGACCTGTTGCGGCTGAGTCCCGCGACCATCTCGTCGGTGCGGCGAGACCTGCACCGGAAGCTAGGGGTGCAGCACCGTGGTGCGCTGATCCGGATGGCGGCGCAGAAAGGGTATGTGCGGTTCACGCCCGACGGCGTGGAACGACCGGGGTTCGCGCTGTTCGCGGCCGCCTATCGGCCGCGGCAGCCTCGGCGAAGGGCGGACGAACCGGTGGCGGCCTGAGGCCGGGCCCTGCGGGGTGCTGCGCCCCGGCGACGTGCGGGTTGCCAAAGAGACGGGATCTCGCTCACCTTGCGCCTTTAACGCATGCCGCCCACCGGTCCCGCCTGGTCCCAGAAACTCCGCGCTGAAATCGGCAAGGCCGTCGTCGGCCAGGACGCCGTCGTCGAACGCCTGCTCGTCGCCCTGCTGGCCAACGGCCACGTGTTGCTGGAGGGGATGCCCGGACTGGCGAAGACGCTGCTGGTGAAATCCCTCGGCACGGCGCTCGGCGTACAGTTCGAGCGGATCCAGTTCACGCCGGACCTGCTGCCGAGTGACGTCGTGGGCACCATGATCTTCCAGCCCAAGACGGGGGAGTTCACCGCCCACCGCGGGCCGATCTTCGCCAACCTGGTGCTGGCGGACGAGATCAACCGGGCCCCGGCCAAGGTGCAGAGCGCCCTCCTCGAGGGGATGCAGGAGCGGCAGGTAACCCTCGGCGGGCAAACGCACGCGCTGCCCCGCCCTTTTTTCGTGATGGCAACCCAGAACCCGGTCGAGCAAGAGGGCACCTATCCGCTCCCGGAGGCGCAGACCGACCGTTTTCTCTTCAAACTGCTCGTCGACTATCCGAGTGCCGCTGAGGAGGCGGCGATGCTGCAGCGCTGGGGCCAAGTCACCCGGCAACCGGCGCTGGCGGCCGTCTCCGACGGGGAGGAGCTGCTCGCGCTGCGGGCGGAGGTCGACGCGATCCACCTCTCGCCGGCGGTGCAGGGCTACATCCTCGCGCTGGTGCGCGGCACGCGGGCGCTGGCGGACGCCGCGGCGCCCCGGCGGCACCTGTCGTTCGGGGCTTCTCCCCGGGCCTCGCTGGCCCTTTACCAAGCGGGGCGAGCCCTCGCGTGGCTGCGGGGAGAAGACCACGTTACCCCTGGCCTGATCCAGGAGCTAGCGCCAGATATCCTGCGGCACCGGATTGGTCTGACCTACGAAGCCGAAGCGGAGGAGATCACGGCCGACAAGCTGGTGGCGGACGTCCTCACCCGTACCGCGGTGCCCGCCGTCTAGGCGCCCGCCAATGCCCGCCGCTGCCGCCCCCGTCGTCCCGCCGGTCCCGGCCGCTGCCGCGCCGCTCGCGGCCTTGCGCCGGCTGGAGTGGCGGGTGCTCCACGCAGTGGAGGCCATGTTGAGCGGCGAATACCGGTCGGCGTTCCGGGGGCGCGGGATGGAGTTCGACCAGGTGGTGAAATATGAGTTCGGGGACGATGTGCGGGACATCGACTGGAACGTGACGGCGCGCCTGGGGGAGCCGTACCGCAAGAAGTTCGTCGAGGAGCGCGAGGTCACCGTCCTGCTGGTGCTGGACGACGCGCCCTCGCTGGGCTTCGGTTCCGGGGCGCAGTCGCGGCGGGAGGCGCTGCTCGAGTTGGCCGGGCTGGTGATGCTCCTGGGAGCGGTGAACCGGGACCGGGTGGGTTTCGTGCACGCGGGGCCCGGGGGCACCGAGGTGCGCGAGCCGGTGCGCGGCCGCGGCCGTATCCTGCAGTTGGCGGCATCGCTGCTGGCCCGGCCGGCCCCCGCACCTGACTCACCGGCGCCGGTGCCCCCCTGGCGTTTCCTCGCCCGCGCGGCGCCGAAGCACAGCATCCTGATCTGGTTGGGAGACTTTCCGCCGGTCGCGCGCTCGGGCGGTGACGATCCGCGACCCGAGGGCTGGAGCGTGCTGCAGCGGCGTTACCAGACGATGGGATTCCGGGTGGACGACCCGTGGGACCGACAACTGCCGACGGGGGAGCCGTTCGCGGCCTACGACTCGGTGGCCGGGCGGCTGGTCACGATCGACGGGAGTGCGGCCGAGCAGGCCGCCCACGCCGCGTGGGTGGCCGCCCGGGAGCGCGCCTGGCAGACCCTGTTTCCCGATCCGCTGACTCGCCTCGCGGTCGGCACTGGGGAGAACCGGCTCGACGCGCTGGTGCGCTTCTTTCACGCCCGGATGAACCCGGGGCGAAGCTGAACCGATGGGCCGCTTCACCCTGCAGGACCCGCTCTGGCTGCTGGCGCTGCTCGCACTACCCCTCGTGGTCTGGCTGCGGGGCCGCCGGCGCGTGCCCGTGCTGCTCGTCCCCTTCGCAGCCGCCTGGCATCGCCCCTCCCTTGCCGCCCCCGGCCGGTGGCCCGCGGGGCTCGTGCTCGCGGGGCTCGCGCTGCTGGTCGTCGCCCTCGCCCGGCCGCAGCGCGTGGAGGACCGGCGCGAGGTCCGCTCCGAGGGCTATGACATCATCCTCGCGATCGATCTCTCGACCTCGATGCGGGCGGAGGACTTCGAGAAGGACGGGGAGCGGATCAACCGCCTGCAGGCGATCAAACCCGTGATCCAGGCGTTCATCGAGCGGCGGCCGACCGACCGCATCGGCATCGTCCTCTTTTCCGGCCGGGCCTACACGATGGCGCCGCTTACCTTTGACCATGACTGGCTCGCGCGGCAGCTGGCGCGGGTCCGCATCGGGATGATCGAGGACGGCACCGCGATCGGGGACGGCCTCGGCGTCGCCCTCACGCGGTTGGAGCAGGCGCGCCGTGACGCGGCCGGCCGGCGAATTGGAGCCTTCGTGGTGCTGATGACGGACGGCGCCAACAACCGCGGCGCGCTGCAGCCGCTCCAGGCCGCCGAAATCGCCAAGTCCCGTGGCGTTCCGATTTACACCATCGGCTCCGGCAAGGAGGGATACGTACCCGTGCCGATCTACGACGACCAGGGCCGCAAAGTCACCTACCGGCGCATGCTCTCGGACCTCGACGAGGGCACCCTGCGCGAGATCGCGAACCAGACGGGCGGGAAGTTCTTCCGCGCGTCCGACACCGGCACGATCGAGGCGGCGTTCCGCGCCATCGACCGGGCGCAGAAGATCGAATTCCAGGCCAAAAGTTACCTCGTGACGACGGAGCTCTTCGCGTGGGCCGCATGGCCGGGCCTCGGCCTGCTCGCGCTCGGCGCCGCGGCGGCCCGCCCGCCTTTTCGTCGGGAGGTGGCCGCGTGACCTTCGCCGCTCCCCTGCTCCTCTGGCTACTCGCGCTTCCGGTGCTCCTGCTGGTGTTGGACCGGAGGGCGCGCGCGCGCACCGACGTAATCCGTCCGCGCATCCTGCGGGCGGAGGCGGGCGCGGGCGGCCTGCGCCTTGCGCCGCTGGACGCGCCTCCGCGCCCCAGCCGGCGTCCGCGCTGGTGGCTGGCGGCGGGGCTCGCCCTTGCGGTCCTCGCCCTCGCCCGGCCGCAATGGGGGCGACTCGAAGAGCCCGTTTTCGACCAAGCCCGCGAGATCCTCCTCGCGGTGGACCTCTCCCGCTCGATGCTCACTCCCGACGTGAAGCCCTCGCGGCTCGAGCGCGCCAAGCTGCTGATCCAGTCTCTGCTCGAGAAACTGGCGGGTGAGCGGGTCGGCTTGGTCGTCTTCGCGGGTACGGCGTTCCTGCAGGCCCCGCTCAGTGCGGATTACGAGATCCTGCGGGAATTCCTGCCCGCGCTGAACCCCGATTTCCTGCCCCAGGGCGGGAGCAACTACGGGGCGCTGCTCGAAGCCTCGCTCCAGGCCTTCGGCGCCACCGCCGCGGCCGACCGTTTCCTCGTGGTGCTGAGCGACGGCGAGGCAACGGATGAGCGCTGGAAGGAGCGCGCCGCCGACTTGGCCAAAAAGGAGATCCGCGTGCTTTCCCTAGGCATCGGGACCGCGGCGGGCGGGATGATCCCGGACGGCGCGGGCGGGCTGGTGAAGGACGAGCGCGGCGCCGTGGTGATGTCCCGCCTCGAACCCTCCACCTTGCAGGAGCTGGCGCGCGTCACCGGCGGAACGTACCGCGACGCGAGCGCGTGGCTCGACCTTTCGGCGCTGCTGCGGGAGACCGTGGAGCGCGGCCAGCGCGGCCGCTTCGCGGAGCGCAAGACCGTGCGCCAGGTCGAACGTTACCAGTGGCCCCTCGCGCTGGCGTTGTGGTGCCTGCTGGTCAGCTTCTTCACCGAATTCCCCGTGCGCCCCAAGCCCCGCGACCTCCCCC
>JBEDEF010000443.1:0-19714 GCA_041175845.1 Verrucomicrobiota bacterium | reverse complement strand
CACCTACCTGGCAATCTTCAACGTGCTCGGGACCCTAGGGGTGATTCTGGGGAGCCTGGGGCTGGCGATCGTCGTCGCGCGCAACCTGCGGGAACGGCGGGGCGAGTTCGCGGTGCTGGCGGCCATCGGCCTGCCGCCGGAGGTGCTGGGGCAAATGGTGCGGGCCGAGTTCAGCTGGCTCGTGACCCGCGGCGTGGTCCTCGGAGCGGCGGCCAGTGCCCTCGCGACGGCGCCTGTGTTGCCGAACCTGCCGGCGGGTCCGACCGCGGCCTTGGTCGTGGGCCTGCTGGGCGGGATTCTGGGCCTGAATTATCTCAGCGGCTGGCTGGTCTTCCGCGCCGCCCTGCGGGACCTCCGCCCCGGGATGGGCGAAGGATAGCGGGCCAGGTCGGCGCCGCACTACGGGTAACGCGTGCCCCGTCCGGAGCGCCGGCCAGGCGCGCCGCCACTTCAGGGCACCAGGGTCAGGAAGAGAAAGGCCGCAAAGATCACGAGGTGCACCGCCCCCTGCATCAGATTCGTCCGCCCCGAACCCAGCGTGATCGCACTGACGACAAAAGTGAGGGTCAGCAGCGCCATGTCCTTTGCCTCCAGTCCGAGCTCCAGGGGCAGGTTGAACACCACCGCGGCGGCCACGACCACGGGGATCGTGAGTCCGATGCTGGCCAGGGCGGACCCAATCGCGAGGTTCATGCTCGTCTGGAGCCGGTTGGCGCGCGCGGCCCGGATCGCCGCCCAAGTCTCCGGTAGGAGCACGATCATCGCCACCAAAATGCCGACCGCCGTCTGCGGCAGCTCCCAGCGCGCCACGGCGCGCTCGAGGACCGGAGAGAGCACTTTGGCCAGCCCGACCACGGACACCAGCGCCACCACCAGCAGGCCGAGGCTCGCCCACGCCGCCCCGGCGCTAGGCGGACTAGCGTGCACCGATTCATCGGCCGACGCGGCCGCCGGTAAGAAATAGTCGCGGTGGCGGACTGTCTGGATGAAGACAAAAACGGCCCAGAGGGAAAGGGAGGATAATCCGACGAACACCAGCTGCGCGGGCGTGTAGGCGGCGCCCGGCGCGCTGACGGTGAGTGTGGGGGTGACCAGGACCAGCGTGGACAGGGCCACTAAGGCTGCCAGGCCCGAACCTGCGCCTTCGATGCGGAAGGACTGTTCGCGGTGCCGCAGGCCTCCCAGCAGGATACACACGCCGACCACCCCATTGCAGATGATCATCACGGCCGAATAAATCGTATCGCGGGGGACCGTGGCCCCCTTGGCGCCGCCGCTCAACATGATGGATAGGACCAGTGCCGCCTCGATCACGGTGACAGCGAGCGCGAGGACCAGCGTGCCGAAAGGCTCCCCCACCTTGTGGGCGATGACCTCGGCATGATGCACCGCGGCGGCCACGGCCGCCAGTAGCGCGAGGACGCAGGCCAGCAGAATCACGGTGTAGGCGGGAGCGACCAGAGCGACGCCCAGGACGCCGGCCGCCACCAGCGGCAGGAGGTTGAAGGTCTTCATCAGGGTAGCTTCCGCTGACCGGCTGGCCCCGCGGCGACGCGACTAGCGTGTTTTTAGCCGGTGGAGGCAAGTGCCGTCGCCGGAGGCCGACGCGTCCCACCATCTGGGGCCGTGCACTGCCAACCGAGCACCGACCCTCGCGCCACCGGAAACGCGGCAACCCCGTACGGCTAGCCTCACCTCATTCCGCTGATCAACGGCCCGCCCCCGCGCGGCCGGCACCGCCTCCGAGCCGCTCAGGCCGCGGCGTCGAGCGGCCGCGGCGCGCGGAATTCATCTCGCCGCCGCCGGACCTCGCGGAAACTGACGAGCCGGCGCCCCTGCTCGTCCCAGAGGTGCAGGTTTAGCGCACCCAAGCTGCGCCACAGGGTGAGCGGCGGCACTCCCGCAAAGACCGGATGGGAGTGATGGCAGCGCTCGAGGTTGTAGTTCGGGATCCGCGGGCTCAGGTGGTGGATGTGGTGGAAACCGATGTTGCCCGAGAACCATTGGCACACCCGGGGCAGGCGGTAAAACGAGCTGCCCGCGAGCGCCGCCGCCGTGTAATCCCACGTCTCCCCGCGCTCCCAGTAGGCGCCGTCAAACTGGTGCTGCACGTAAAACAGCCAGACGCCGATCGCGCCGCCCACCACCGAGATCGTGAGCTGGATCAGCAGATAAGTCTGCCAGCCGAATAACCAGACGAGCGAACCAACCATCACCGCCAGCGCGCCATTCATCAGCCAGACCGAACGACGTTCCTGGCGCCTCGCCTTCGCGGAGGGAAACCGCTCGCGGATCAGGAACAGCGGGGCCGGCGCCAACAGAAACAAAACCAGGGGATTCCGCGCCAGCCAGTACGCCAGCCGCCGCCAGCGCGAGCCCGCGAGGTACTCGCGCACCGTCATGGTCCAGATGTCGCCCACGCCCCGCCGGTCCAGATCCCCGGAACTCGCGTGATGGAGGGAATGCTCCCACCGCCAGTGATGGTAAGGGGTGAAAGTCAGCAGCCCACAGACGAAGCCCACCGCATCATTGGCCGCCCGCGACGGGAGAAACGAGCCGTGCCCGCAATCATGGAAGATGATGAATACCCGGACAAGTAGCCCGCCCGCCAGCACGGCCAACGCAGCAGTCAGCCAAAGGGAAAACGCCTGACTCCAGTACATCAGTACCCACAGCAATCCGTAGCCGCCCACCGTGTTGACGAGCTGCCAGGTCGCCCGGGGCCGCGACGGCTGCTGGAATCGCGCGACGATCGCCTTCCATTCCTCGACACTCGGTACGGTCGGCGTCGGTCGCTCAGGGGCTGCTGCTTGGGACATGGACACGCCAGACCACGACTGGGACTAGACCCGCATGCAAGACTCACCTTCCGGAATTGCGATCCCGCCGGGAGTATGACTCCGGCGTGAAGCCGTTGCGCGTTCCACACCGAGCTCGCGGGGGGGGCGGTTGCCAGGAGACCCGGGCGCATGGTTCGGGCGATGACGGGAAGTGCTCGACGCAGTCGTGGGGCCCTCCCTCGAGCATCCGCTCCGGCTGGAAAACGACGCTGGACTCGGCCCTCGCGGCCCTCGAGCCGGGGACATCTTGGGAGCGGTAATTCCCTCGGGCACCGGTGCCGCGGTTCCAGCGGCACGGGGCGAAACACAGTGTCCGCCTGAAGGCCCGTCGCCTTCCGAGGCGGCGGACCCGCCTGCACGCGGAGCCCGATACCGTAGACTCCGCCTCTGCCGGCTCTGGACACATTTCAGTTTCGTCGGCCGGGAGGGTGCCGCACGGGACCGCTCTCCCGTGAGGGCCTACCCCCGACGGACTAATTCCGGCCCACGCCAGGGCTGACCCGGGGCCATCCGGCTCCGGCATAACCTCCTGGCTTAGTTTTGCTCGATCCGGTCGTCCGGCAGTTCGCCCTGCAGCTTCCGCCGCAGCCGCAACGCCTCAATTTCCCGCCGGAAGATCCCACCCAGGAGCGCCAAGCGCCGATGCACGTCGAGCGTCTCGAGTAGCCGTTGCCGCAGATCGGCATCCTCGCAGAGGCTGGCTGCCGCAATGTCCACAAAGGCCTCGGGGTCATCAACCGTCTTGAGGAATGCCGCCATCTCGCCCTCACCCTTGCCAGCCAAGCGCAACTTGACCCCGATCAAACGGGACAACTCCCGGCGGAGGGCCTCGTTAGCCTCCGCGGTCGCCCCCGCTTCACTCGCCAAAGCCCGGATCTGAATCCGACGGTACGGATCGTCCCGGGCGATCGCCACCACCTCGGCGCGGCACAGGCCCTGGAGGAGCAAATTGGAGGTACCGTCGGCGTTGCGCTGGCAAGCGCGCACGATACCCACCGCCGCTACCCGGTGCGGCGGTTCGAAGTCGCCCGCTTCTGCCCGGCGCTCGTCCAGCCCCACCACCGCGAACAGCCGGTCTCCCGCCAGGACGTCACGCAACATCGCCCGATACCGCGGTTCGAAGATGTGCAGCGGCATCAGGGCCTGCGGAAACAACGTCGCCTGCGGCAAAGTCATCACCGGCACCTCGTCCGGCAGCGTGATCTCCATCTCCATGCGTCCAACCGTAGCGCGAGTCGGATGAGATTCAACTGAGACACCGCGCCCACCCCGCGCCCACTGCGACAGCCCAGGTGCGCCAAGGTGGCCCATGAGGCGCCCCTCCCGCACAAATCCAAAGGGGATCTTTATTTTTTAATCCGTTATCTATCTTTTTCTTATAATATACTTCTCCCTGGCGGCATATGGTCTGCTAGGGGACGATTATGAGCCGAATCCTTGGCATCGATCTGGGCACGACTAACTCCTGTATGGCGGTGATGGAGGGCGGTGAGCCCGTCGTCATCCCGAATGCGGAGGGCGCCCGCACGACCCCGTCGGTGGTGGCATTCACCAAGACCGGCGAGCGACTGGTCGGACAGGCGGCCAAGCGGCAAGCGATCACCAACCCGCGCAACACGGTCTTCTCCGCGAAGCGCTTCATCGGCCGCAAATTTACCGAGGTCCGCGAAGAGGCCAAGAATATGCCCTTCAAGGTCGCCGAAGGAAAAAACGGCGACGCCTACATTGAGGTCCAGGTCGGCGACAAGACCGAGCAATACGCGCCTCAGCAGATCGCGGCGTTCGTACTCGGCAAGCTCAAGGCCGACGCCGAGGCCTACCTCGGAGACAAGATCACGCAGGCGGTGATCACGGTGCCCGCCTACTTCAACGACTCACAGCGCCAAGCGACCAAGGATGCCGGCAAGATCGCGGGCCTCGAGGTGCTCCGCATCATCAACGAGCCCACTGCGGCCTCCCTCGCCTACGGCCTCGACAAGAAGAAGGACGAGAAGATCGCCGTGTTCGACCTCGGCGGTGGTACGTTCGACGTCTCCGTGCTGGAGATCGGCGATGGCGTGTTCGAGGTGAAGGCCACCAACGGTGACACTCACCTGGGCGGCGACAATTGGGACGAGGCCCTCATCAGCTGGCTGGTGGACACCTTCCGCAAGGAGAACGGCATCGACCTCCGCAAAGACCCGATGGCCCTCCAGCGGCTGAAGGAAGAGGCCGAGAAGGCCAAGATCGCCCTGTCCTCCGCCCAGTCGGTTGACATCAACCTGCCCTTCATCACCGCGGATGCCTCCGGGCCCAAGCACCTCAATGTGCAGCTGACCCGCGCCCGGATGGAGCAAATCTGCGATCCCCTCTTCGAGCGCTGCGTGCAGCCGTTCAAGAACTGCCTGAAGGACGCGGAGCTGACTTCCTCCCAGATCGATGAGCTAGTGCTCGTCGGCGGAATGACGCGGATGCCCAAGGTCGTCGAGATCGCCCACAAGCTCGGGGGCAAGCCGCCCCACCAGGGCGTGAACCCAGACGAGGTGGTCGCGGTCGGCGCGGCCGTGCAGGGTGGCGTACTCAAGGGCGAGGTGCGCGACGTGCTGCTGCTCGACGTCACCCCGCTCACGCTCGGCATCGAGACGGCAGGCCAAGTGGCCACGCCGATGATTCCGCGCAATACCACTATCCCGGCCAAGAAGACCCAGACCTTCTCCACCTACAGCGACAGCCAGCCGTCCGTGGAAATCGTCGTCCTGCAGGGCGAGCGCCCGATGTCTCGTGACAATAAGGTCCTGGGCACCTTCCGCCTGGATGGCATCCCGCCGGCGCCGCGCGGCACCCCGCAGATCGAGGTGACGTTCGACATCGACGCGAACGGTATTTTGCACGTCTCCGCCAAGGATCTAGGCACCGGCAAGGATCAGAAGATCACCATCCAGGGCTCCTCCGGCCTCTCCAAGGAAGAGGTCGAGAAGATGACCAAGGACGCCGAGCTGCACGCCGCCGAGGACCGCAAGCGGAAAGAGGCGGTTGAAGCCCGTAACCAGCTGGACTCCTCGATCTACCAGTTGGAGAAGACCCTGAAAGACGCCGGGGACAAGATCTCCGCGGAGCTCAAAGGTAAGGCTGACGCAGCCCTGACCGAGGCGAAGAAAGATCTGGAGAGTAACGATCCCGAGCGGATGAAGGCGGCCCTCGAAAAGCTGGCCGCCGTCGGGGGCGAGCTCTACGCCACCGCCCAACAGGCCGCCGGGGCCGCGGGCGCACCACCCCCGGGTGCAGCCGGCGCCGAGCCGCCGAAAGGTCCCGCCGGCAAGAAGACCGAGAAGAAGGCCGATGTCGTCGATGCCGACTTCGAGGTGGTCGACGAAGACAGCAAAAAGAAATAACCTTCCCTTTTGGTCCACCGACGGCGCTTCCGCGTCGTCGGCGGACCAGCTTACAACCCACTGAACCCTTCGTTCAAACCCAACCAAAACCAAATATGGCTAAAGTCACCATCAAGCCCATCGGAGATCGTGTTCTCGTGGAGCACATCGAGGAAAAAGAGCAGGTCCGCGGCGGGATCATCATCCCGGACAGCGCCAAGGAAAAGCCCCAGGAGGCCAAGGTCATCGCCCTCGGCACCGGCAAGAAGGGTGAAGACGGCAAGGTCGTGGCCTTCGAAGTGAAGGTCGGCGACCGCGTCCTCATCAGCAAGTACGGCGGCACCGAAGTGAAGCTCGAGGACAAGAAGTACACCCTCGTCCGCGAGGATGACATCCTCGGCGTGA
This sequence comes from Verrucomicrobiota bacterium, assembly GCA_041175845.1. GTDB lineage: Bacteria > Verrucomicrobiota > Verrucomicrobiia > Opitutales > Opitutaceae > ER46. The sequence continues at coordinate 13,119 of JBEDEF010000443.1, read as the reverse complement.
TCGCCTGATTCCCCCTCCCCTCACTCACCAACTGAAACCCAATCCAAGTCACAATGGCTGCTAAGCAACTCCTCTTCGACGAGAGCGCTCGTCACAAGGTCCTCCGGGGCGTCGAGCTCCTCTCCAAGGCCGTCAAGGTCACCCTCGGGCCCAAGGGCCGCAATGTGGTGATCGACAAGAAGTTCGGCTCCCCGACGGTCACCAAGGACGGTGTCACCGTCGCCAAGGAGGTCGAGCTCCCCGATCCCTACGAGAACATGGGCGCCCAGATGGTCAAGGAGGTCGCCTCCAAGACCAGCGACGCCGCGGGTGACGGCACCACCACCGCCACCGTGCTCGCCGAGGCCATTTACAAGGAAGGCCTGAAGAACGTCACCGCCGGCTCCAACCCGATCTTCCTCAAGCGCGGCATCGACAAGGCCGTGGAGGCCGCGATCACCGAGCTCGGCAAGATCTCGAAGCGCGTCTCCGACCGCGAGGAGATCCGCCAGGTCGCCACCGTCTCGGCCAACTGGGACGATAAGATCGGCAACATCATCGCCGACGCGATGGACAAGGTCGGCAAGGACGGCACCATCACCGTCGAGGAGGCCAAGTCGATCGAGACCACCCTCGATGTCGTCGAGGGCATGCAGTTCGACAAGGGCTACCTGTCGCCCTACTTCGCCACCAACATGGAGGCCCAGGAGGCCGTTCTCGAGGACTGCTACGTCCTGATCCATGAGAAGAAGATCGCCAACCTCCAGGAGTTCCTGCCCCTGCTGCAGCTGGTCGCCAAGAGCGGCAAGCAGCTCCTCGTCATTGCCGAGGAAGTCGAGGGCGAAGCCCTGGCCGCGCTGGTCGTCAACAAGATCCGCGGCACGATCAACGTGTGCGCGGTGAAGGCGCCTGGCTTCGGTGATCGTCGCAAGGCGATGCTCGAGGACATCGCGATCCTCACCGGCGGCAAGTGCATCACCGAGGACCTCGGCATCAAGCTCGAGAGCCTCCAGATCAGCGACCTCGGCCGCGCCAAGCGCATCGTCGTCGACAAGGAAAACACCACCATCGTCGAGGGTTCGGGCAAGTCCTCCGAGATCCAGGCCCGCGTGAAGCAGATCCGCCGCCAGATCGAGGAAACCACCTCGGACTACGACCGCGAGAAGCTCCAGGAGCGCCTGGCGAAGCTCGCCGGCGGCGTCGCCGTCATCAACGTCGGCGCCTCCACCGAGGTGGAGATGAAGGAGAAGAAGGCCCGCGTCGAGGACGCCCTCCACGCCACCCGCGCGGCGGTCGAGGAAGGGATCGTCCCCGGCGGCGGCGTCGCGCTGCTCCGCACCGCCAAGGCCATCGACAGCCTCAAGCTCGAGGGTGACGAGGCCATCGGCGCCCAGATCGTGCGCCGGGCGATCGAGTCCCCCATCCGCATGCTCTGCGCCAACGCCGGCGTCGAGGGTGCGGTCGTGGTGGGCCAGATCGCCTCCAACAAGGGCAACTACGGCTACAACGTGGCCACGGGCGAGTACGAGGACCTGGTGAAGGCCGGCGTCGTCGACCCGACCAAGGTCACCCGTACCGCCCTCCAGAACGCGGCCTCCGTCGCCGGGCTCCTGCTCACGACCGAGTGCATGATCACCGAGATCCCGGAGAAGAAGGAAGCTCCGGCGGCCGGTGGTCACGGCCACGGTCCGGGCGGCATGGACTACTAAGTCGGATCCGATCCGGTACCTTCCGGGTCAGAAGCCAACGGCGCGCCACCCCCCGGGTGGCGCGCCTTCTTTTTGGGCCCGCGAGCGCAGCGTTGTCAGCGGCGCCGGAGCCGCCATCGTCCCGCCATGCGCCTGCCCCTTAGCCTGGCCCTGCTCGCCCTCGGCACGCTGCCCGCCGCGGAAACCACTCCGCCGGATGCGCCGGCCAACCCGCCGGACCTGTTCTCCGCGCCCGCCGTGACTCGGCCGCTGCGCATCGCGATCTACCAAGGGCCGGGCGCCGGCGAATCGGGAGTGGCGACTGTCACCCGCCGCGCCCAACAGTTACCGGGAGCCACCGTGACCGCGCTGACTCCGGCGGAGATCGGCACGCGGGACCTCTCGGGGTTCGATCTGATCGTGTTTTCCGGCGGCAGTGGCAGCGCGCAGGCCAAGGCCATCGGCGAAGCCGGGCGGCGGCAGGTGCGGGCCTTTGTGGAGAACGGGGGCGGCTACCTGGGCATCTGCGCCGGGGCGTACTTGGCCTGCGCCGGATTCGATTGGGGTCTGGGCCTGTTGAACGCGAAGACCGTCTCGAACAAATGGCAGCGCGGCCGCGGGATGATGCGCATCCAACTGTCGCCCGAGGGGCAGCAGCTGTTCGGTGCGGTGGCCGATCCCTTCACCATCCGCTATGCCAACGGACCCATCATCAAACCGCTGGAGCGAAAGGACCTGCCGCCGTATGCGGTGGCCGCGTGGTTCCGCACGGAGATCTCCCGCAACGGAACACCGGAAGGAGTGATGATCCACTCGCCGGCGGCGGTCCACGCGCCCTTCGGTCGCGGCCGGGTGCTCACGATTTCCCCGCACGCCGAGGACACGCCCGGACTGGAGCAATTCATCCCGCGGGCCCTCGCCTGGCTGGCCGCCCCCCGTTGAGGTCCCGCGGATGGAACTGATCTTCCTCGGGACCGGCACCTCCCAAGGGGTGCCGATGATCGCCTGCGACTGCGCCGTCTGCCGCTCGCCGGATCCCCGGAATCGGCGCTCCCGAGCCTCGGTGCACATCGTGTTGGACGGATTGCACGTGCAGGTGGACGCCGCTCCGGAATTCCGCCTCCAGTGCCTGCGGGAGGACATCCGCCAACTCGACCTGTTCATCCTCACCCATGGTCATGCGGACCACGTGGTGGGGATGGACGACCTGCGGCGCTTTTGCGACCTGCGGGACGGCTCCGCCCTGACGGTCTACGGGACCGAGGAGGGGCTGGGACGAGTGGCGGCGATCTATCCCTACGCCTTAGGGGAAAGGCCGCGTGCGCGGGGGTATGCCGCCTTCCGCCTGACGCCGATGCCGGCCCGGCTGGAGCTCCCGCAAGGCACGATTGACGCGACCCTCTTGCCTCACGGCGGGATCAACACCCTGGGGCTGGTCTTCACCGAGCGCAGTTCGGGCCGACGCCTCGCTTATTACACCGACTGCAAGCAGGTGCCCCCGGACGCAGTGGCGCTGGCGCGCGGGGCCGAGGTGCTAGTGCTCGATGGCCTGCGCCCCTTGCCGCACCCCTCACACCTGTCTTTGGACGAAGCGGTGGCGGTAGCCCGAGAAATCGGCGCCCAGCGGACGCTGCTGACGCACCTGACCCACCTGAGCGATCACGCGACGCTCGCAGCGAGCTTACCTGTGGGCGTGGCACCGGCCCACGACGGCCTGCGCATCACCCTTTGAGGCTGGCCGTCCCCCTCAGGGGGCCTGCAAAGGCCAGACCCGGGGAATGACCACCAGCGCCACGAGCAGGCAGAGCAAGTTGAGCGGCACCCCGATGCGGACGAAGTCACGGAAGCGATAGCCGCCGATCCCGTAAATGTAGGTGTTTGTCTGGTAACCAATGGGCGTGGCGAAGGCGGCGCTGGCGGCGATCGTGACCCCAATGATGAACGGGCGACTATCGAGACCCGCCTCCGCGGCGACGCCGATCGCGATCGGCACCATCAGGGCGGCGACCGCATTGTTGGAGAGGATTTCGGTGAGCAGGAGCGTCAGGACGTAAAGGGCGGCCAGCATCACCATCGGCTTGCTCGGGCCAGAGACCACGTGCCCGACGCCCGCGACCACATTCCGCGCCAACCAGTCGGCCGCTCCAGTCTGCTGCATCGCCACGCCCAGCGCGAGCATCCCGAAGATCATGATCAGGAGGGGCCATTCGACCGCCTCGTAGGCTTCCTTCGGCTTGATGCAGCCGGTGAGGCACATCACCAGCGCCCCGGCGAGGGCCCCGAGGTGGATGGGCACCAGCCCAAGCGTCTCGAGCGCAATGACGCCCGCAATGGTCGCCAGCACGAGCGGGATGCGGCGGTGCCGGGATACGGAAGGCAGGGGCGGACGATCGAAGAGGATGATATCGTCGCCGCGCCGGAGGACGTTCACCGCCTGCTCGGTCCCCATCATCAGCAGGATGTCCCCCATCTGCAGAGGAAGCGTCTCCAGCTTGTCGCGGACATTCTCCCCGCCCCGGTGGATGGCGAGGACGATGACGCGGAAGCGCTGGCGGAAGTTCAGTTCGCTGATGCTCTGGCCGATGATCTCGGAGTTAGGGGCGACGGCGCCTTCGAACACGACGCCCTCGTGAGAAGCGATCTGCTCGAGTCCCGCCTCCGCGGTGAAATCGAACCCAGGCATCGAGCGGGCTTGGGCGATGCCGGAGGGGAGACAGGCGAGCACCATCCGGTCGCCTTCCTCCAACGGCGTGCGCTCGGGGTCGATGTCAATCGCGACCCCATCCCGCACGACCTCAATCACCCGGAAGCCCCGGGCGCGGACCAGGCCGGCGGCGCGCAGGCTCTTGCCCCTCAGGGGAGAGCCGGGCGGCACGTAGGCCTCGGCGAAGTATTCCCGGCGCTCGTCCTCGCTCAGCGTGGCGGTAAGCGGTTCCCGGTTCGGCAGGAGATGCCGGCCCGCCAGGCCGAGGTAGAGGGCTCCGAGGAGCGCCGCCGGTACTCCCACCGCCGCGAGTTCGAACATCCCCAGCCCGGGCAGGTCGCGTTCCACCAGAATCCCATTCGCCACCAGGTTGGTGCTGGTGCCGATTAGCGTGCAATTGCCCCCGAGCACGGCCGCAAACGAAACCGGGATCAGGAACTTCGACACCGGAAGGCCCATCCGGCGGGCCAAGCTGATCGCCACGGGCACAAAGACGACCACCACGGGAGTATTATTGATCCAGGCCGAGACAAAGGCCACCAGCAACACCAGCAGGAAGATCACCAGCGGATAAGGTAGCCCTTGTACCCGCTCTAAACTGCCGGACAGGTAATCCAACGCTCCGCAGCGCAGGAGCGCGGCGCAGAGGACGAAGAGAGCCGCAACGGTGAGCGGGGCCGGGTTCGCGAACACCGCGAAAACGTCCGCCACCGGGACGAGGCCTGAGGCCGCAATCACTACCAAGACGCCCAGCGCCACGACATCGGGCGGGAACTTTTCCCACACGAAGCCGGCCATGGCGATCACGACGAGCGCCAAGACGAGGGCGATTTCCAGCGTCATAGGACCCGCACGCTGGCAGCGGGGGCGCTGGGGGCCGAGTCGAAAACCCGGCGGATCCCGGATATTCCACCGGACGGTCCAACCCTACAAGTTTTGACACCGCGGCCACCGCGGTGGTGAACTTCGCCTGCTCTCGACCCACTATGGCTAAAATCTACTCCGACATCACTGCCACGATCGGCAACACGCCCTTGGTCCGCCTGAACCGTACCGCGGCGGCGCATCAGGCCGGGGCCGAGATCCTGCTGAAGCTCGAGTTCTTCAACCCGCTCTCCAGCGTCAAGGACCGCATCGGGGTGTCGATGATCGAGGACGCCCTGCGCAGCGGGAAGATCAACGCCCAGACCGTCCTCATCGAGCCGACCTCGGGCAACACGGGCATCGCGCTCGCGTTCGTCGCGGCAGCTAAGGGGCTGAAGCTCATCCTGACGATGCCCGAGACGATGAGCATGGAGCGCCGCAAGTTGCTCAAGATCCTGGGCGCCCGGCTGGTGCTGACCGAGGGGCCGAAGGGGATGAAGGGAGCCATCGCCAAGGCCGAGGAACTCGCCGCCCGCATCCCGAACTCCGTCATCCTGCAGCAATTCAATAACCCGTCGAACCCGGCCGTGCACCGCCGCACGACCGCCGAGGAGATCTGGCGCGATACCGACGGCAAGGTGGACATCGTGGTGGCCGGCGTCGGCACCGGCGGTACGATCACCGGTATTGGCGAGGTGCTCAAGGCTCGGAAGCCCTCGGTGAAGATCGTCGCGGTGGAGCCCGACGCCTCCCCGGTGCTCTCCGGCGGCACGCCGGGACCCCACAAGCTCCAGGGTATCGGCGCGGGCTTCGTCCCCGGGGTGCTCAACGCCAAGATCTACGATGAGGTGATCCGCGTGAAGGAGACCGACTCGGGCCCCGTTTCGAAGCAGATCAACCAGTTGGACGGGATTCCCGTGGGCATCTCCTCCGGCGCCATCGCGTGGGCGGCCCTGCAGCTCGCCCGCCGGCCGGAGAACCAGGGCAAGCAGATCGTGGCCATCATCCCCTCGAGCAGCGAACGCTACCTGTCGTCCTGGCTGTTCGCGGACATCAACACCGAGAGCGACACGCTCGAGGACCTGCTGCCGCCGGCCTGAGCGGGAGCCTCATTTGGGTTCATCGGGCGGTCAACCAGAGCAGCCCCGTCTCGCGGCGCCGATGGGGAGGGTTCCTCATCGGCCGATTGCTCCGGAGGAGGGCCACAAGAGGCACAAAGGGCGCTGGGCGCGGACCGGGCTGATCGTGGCGTCCATAGACGCCGCGGAGCTTTCAGGGCGAGCGCCTCGGACGGGAGGGCTCCGGACCAAGGCTCGAACCATCCAGCTGCGCAGTGGAAACCGCCTCGGCTCAAGCCCCCGCTTCGGCGGTTCCCGCGCTCGAGTCCCGCGGCGTCTATGGACGCCACGCACGGTCCCAACCGCGGATTCGACCCTTTTGCGCCTTTTGTGGCCCTGCTCCTAGCTCTCACTGATGCCGCTGGGCGGCTCGTACCGCTGCTAGCCCGCAAAATCCATGATTCCCCCAGGCCTCCCCGACGCGGTTCAGCGCCGCTCACGGTACCAGCCGAAGAAGGCCACGGCCAGGGCGGCCATCGCACCAAAGACGCCCACCAGCTTCATCATCACCCCGGCCAGCAACTGGTCATCCGCCGCCGAGAAATTCGGAAACAGGCGGGGAGCGTATTCGTACGTGGGATAGAGGACGTCGTGGCTGAAGGTGATGTAGGCGAACACGGGGGTCATCGCGATGAGGACCCCCAGCAGGTACACCATCTGCACCCCGGGGCGGCGCGGCGGTAGCACCCGGGAAGGGCTAAACAGCGGCCACCAATAGAGCAGCGCGGCCCCGAAGAACATCAGGTGCTCGATGATGTGCACGAACCGATCCTGGAGGGCCCAGTCGTAGAGTACCGGCGCGTGCCAGGCCCCCACGACGACCGTGTAGGTCGCGCCGGCAATCAACGGATGGGTCACCAGCCGCAGCACCGGATGCAGCCCGGGCGCCCCGAGCACCGGGTCAATCATCCAGGCGGGCAACCCCCGCAGGAAGAGGATGGCGGCCGGATAGATCATCAGCTGGTGCTGCAGCATATGGGCGCTGAACAGGTAGCGCTCGGCGACTTGGTCGAGGGGTGAGCCCACGGCGAGATAGAAGAACAGCAGTCCGGAATAAAACTGCACGGCCTGACCCAGCGGCCAGCGCGTCCCAGGGGCGAGCCGCGCCCGGAACGGGCCCGCCAGCACGGCCCAGAGCCAGCCGGCGATCACGAGCCCCCCGATGAGCCAGGGTTCATTGTGCCAATGGCGCCAATCGATCATACGCGGTTTCGGCGGACCGGAAAGGATTCAGGTAACGGGCGATGCACGGAGGAGAAGGCGGAAAGACGCGCCGAATCCGCCGCGCCGCAACTCGGATCGACCTCAACGCAAAAAAACCCGGTCCCGCGCCAGGGCGGAACCGGGTCGGAAGGGGAGCATCCCGCTCAGGAGGTCGGGAGGGGCAGGCTCGCTTCGGCGGAGAAGAGCGCCAACAGGGCCCACACCGTACCGGACGCCAGCACCAGACCGATGAAGAACAGGATCGTGCAAAACGGCTTATCCCAACGGAGGTGCATGAAGTAGAAGATCACGAACAGAAACTTCACCAGCGAGAGGACCACCAGGGAGGCCACCAGCACCCACTTCGGGAAGGGCAGGAACACGGCGACGATCTCAACGCCGGTGATGACCGCGAGGAGCATCGCGATCTGGACGTAGATCTGGAACTTGCTCTCGTCATGGCCGTGGTCCGCGGCGTGACCGCCAGCGGAATGGGAAGGGGCGCTCATGGGGATCAGAGGTATTCGAGCAGGTAGACGGCGGTGAAGATCACGATCCAGACGATATCAACGAAGTGCCAGTAAAGGCCCATCGACTCGACATCGATCGCGTTGGCCTCGCCGAAGGCGACGGGGCCGCGGGGACGGGCGAACCAGGCGCAGGCCCCCAGAGCGGCCAAGGCACCGGCCAGCGCCAGGAACTCCGCCTTCACGAAATGACCCGCGGCGGCGCCCAGGGAAGGCTCCACCTGGATCGCATGCACCAGCCCGAGCGTGACCTTCAGGCACAAGCCCAAGAAGGCCAGCAGGGCCAAGGCGTGCAGCAGTTGGTGCGAAAGCCAGGTCCGCTGCGCCGAGCCCGCACCCGGCTTGAAGGAGCGCACGTACATCAGCGTCAGCCAAAGCACCCCGATCGCGACGTGACACCCGTGCGTGCCGGTCAGGGTATAGAAGGTCGTCCCGAGGAGGCTGTTCGAGAGCGTCATCTTCTTGTCCACCACGAAGTGCTGGAACTCGTAGACCTGGCACCCGAGGAAGATCATCCCGAAGAAGATCGTCGTCAGCAGCGACCAACGGCAGCTCCGCACGTTGCCCTTCTGGATGGCCGTAACGGCCAGCGCCATCATCAGCGAGGACATCAGCAGGATGAAGGTGGAGAAGGACGTCAGCTCCACGCTGAAGACGGCCTTGGGATCCAATCCCCCCGCGGGCGGGTGAAGGCGGTAGACGAGATGGGTGGCGATGAGCACCCCGAAGAACATGCAGTCCGAAGCCAGAAACGCCCACATGAGCAGCTTCTTGTTCGGAATGCCCGTCGACGTGGACGGGTCGTGGTGGTGATCGATCGAAGCGGAGGCCGCGTGGCTGCTCATGGGAGGTGGGGCTGGGCGGGGATCAATGCTTGCCGTGGCCGTGGTCCTGCTCGTGGCCCTTGACCGGCTTGCCGTCCTTGTCGAGGTGCAGGTGATAACCTTCGTTGCCCTCCAGCGACCAGAAGTAGATGCCCACCAGGGTCACCAGGCCGCCGAGGAGCGAAAGGCCCAGCTTCCAATGGATCCCCGGGACGTCCCACTTCGCCTCGAAGGCGGTGGAGCCGATGCCGACGATGAGAAGCCCGCAGCTGGCGACGAAAGGCCAGATCGAGCTGAAGGGCATATGGATGCCGCCGTGGTCGGCCTCGGCCTTCTCGGCAACGGCCCGCTCCGCGGCGATCTGCTCGCGATTATTCTTCTCGTACCAGAAGGCGTCGCGCGCGTGGACCGTCGGGATGACGCGGAAGTTGTATTCGGGAGGCGGATTCGGGATCGACCACTCGAGCGTACGGCCATCCCAGGGGTCGCGGCCGACCTTCTCGCCCTTGTAGTAGGTGTAGATCATCACCGCGAAATAGACGGCGATGCCGAGGCCGAGGACGAAGGCGCCGATCGAGGCGATGTAATTGGCCGTGTTCCAGCCCAAGTTCGGATCGTAGGTGAACGTGCGGCGGGGCATCCCGTTCAGGCCGAGGAAGTGCATCGGGAAGAAGGTGACGTTGAAGCCGACGAAGATGATCCAGAAGGAGAGCTTGCCCCAGAACTCGCTCACTTTGCGGCCGAACATCAGGGGGAACCAATAATGGATGCCCGCCAGCAGGGCGAAGATCGATCCGCCGATCAGCACGTAATGGAAGTGCGCGATGACGAAATAGGAATCGTTCTGCTGGGTATCCGCCGGGGCCGCCGAGTGCATCACGCCGGAGAAGCCGCCGATCATGAACATCCAGACGAAGCCCAGGGCGAACATCATCGGGGTACGCATCATCAGGCGACCGCCCCACATCGTGCCGATCCAATTGAAGATCTTCACGCCGGTCGGGACCGCGATGGCCATCGTGGCGAGCGCGAAGGCCGCGGTCGCCACCGTGCCCATCCCGGTGGTGAACATATGGTGGCTCCACACTGCGAAGCCGAGGAAGCCAATGCAGGCGCCCGAGAAGACCACGATCGGGTAGCCGAACAGCGGCTTGCGGGAGAAGGTGGGCAGGATCTCCGAGATGATGCCCATCGCCGGGAGGATCAGGATGTACACCTCGGGGTGGCCGAAGACCCAGAACAGGTGCTGCCACAGGATCGGCATGCCGCCGCCGGAAACCTCGAAGAAGACCGTGCCGAAGTTACGGTCCATCATCAGCTCGACCAGGGCGATGGTGATCGCGGGGAACGAGAGGACGATCAGGAACGCGGTGACGAGCGTCATCCAGGTGAACACCGGCAGGCGCATCATCGTCATCCCCGGGGCCCGCATGTTGATGATCGTGACGATGAAATTCAGGGAAGCCGCGATGGAGGCGACGCCGAGCAGCTGCAGGCCCATCACCCAATAGTCGACCGAGTGGCCGGGCGTGAACTGCTTGGACGTCAGCGGCGAATAGCCGTACCAGCCGGCATCGGGCGCATTGTGGCCGTCGACCCCGAAGATGGGTCCGACCCAACCGATGTTGAGGACGATGGCGCCCGCCACGAAGGTCCAGAGCGAGAAGGCGTTGAGCCGCGGGAAGGCGACGTCGCGCGCCCCGATCTGGAGGGGCATGATGTAATTGAAGAAGGCCGCCGAGAGCGGCATCACGGCCAGGAAGATCATCGTCGTCCCGTGCATCGTGAACATCGTGTTGTACATCTGGGCGGTCAGCACGGTCCCGTTGGGATACATCAGCTGCGCCCGGATGAGCAGCGCCTCGACGCCGCCGACCAGGAAGAAGAACAGGGCAAACACCCCGTAGAGGAAGCCGATCCGCTTGTGATCAACCGTCGTGAGCCAGCTCATCAGGCCGGTCTTGGCGGTGGGATGGGCGAGCAGCTTGGGCTGCACCGGTACCGCGTCCTCCTTGGTGAGATAGGCGGTCTTGGCCGTGGTATCCATAAGTCGTCCGGGGGCTGGAAGGTGAGAGGCCGGGGGGCCTTACTTGAGGCTCAGCAGGTAGGCCGTGAGGGCCACCTGTTCGGCATCGGAGAGGGTGATCTTGTTGTCGCGGTAAGCCTTGGCCATCTTGTTGCCGGGCTTCACGGACTCCGGGTCGCGGATCCAGCGCCGCAGCTGCTCCGGATTGTTTTCGATCAAGCCGGCCCCGACGGTGGTGCGCGCGCCGAAATGGGTCAGGTCGGGACCCTGCACGCCCATCGCCCCGTGGCCGCGGACCGAGTGGCACGCGTTGCAGGTCTTGGCGGCGAATAGCTCCCGACCTTGTGCGATGAGGGCGGGATTTTCCTCCTTTTCCACCGCCTGTTTGGCCCGCCAGGCCTCCAGCGGATTGCGATCGAAGGCCTCGGAGACCCCGACCTCGTTGACCTTGAAGGCCCGGAGGGCGGCGACCGGAGCGGCGGCGGCCACGGCGGTAGCGGGCGCGGCGACGGAGCGGGCGAGGCCCAGCTGCTTCTCCTTCCACGCCGCGAAGTCCTTCTCATCGAGGGCGATCACCCGGAAGCGCATCACGGCGTGGGAATCACCGCAGTACTCGGCGCATTGGCCCCAGAAGTAACCGGGTTTGTCCGCCTGCAACCAGAAGAAGTTCGCCCGGTTGGGGATCATGTCGATCTTGCCCCCCAGTTTCGGCACCCAGAAGGAATGGATCACGTCGACCGTGCGCACATTGATGCGCACCGGACGGCCGGCGGGAATGACCAGCTCATTACCCGTCACCAGCGGGGTCTTGGTGCCCGCCGCGTCGACGGCAGCCTGCTCCGCGGGATACTCGAACTTGAACCACCACTGGTAGCCAGTGGCCGTAACCTCATAGGCGTTCTTTTTCTCCGCCTCCGGCACATCGTACGTGTACCAAATGGCCGTCAGCGTAGGGACCGCGATGATGACCAGCGCCAGCACCGAGGCGCCGATCAGACCGATTTCCACCAAGGGGTTGCCATGGCTCTGGGGCGGTGGCTCCGCGCGCTCGTCCGCCTCGGTCCGCGCCCGGAAGCGCCACATCGTGTAGGCGAGTACGCCACCGACCAGAATGAAGATGACGAGCGTGACCCAGCAGGTGACGTAAAAGAGGTTAAGCTGCGAACGCGCGACCGGGCCCTCGGCGATCATCGTCGACTGGTGGCCATCCATCCGCCAAAAATTGAAATCACAACCCGACAGGAGCAGCAGACTCGCGCCGGCGACGAGAAGCTGGCCGGCGCGAACCAAGAAGGAGGGAACGAGGCGCATGGGAACTATCGCAGGAGAGAGGGATCGGAAACGACCGAAAGCGAAAAAGTGAGGAGGCTTCGCGAAGGAAGGGCCTTTTCAAGCCCCAATTAAGTTCGGTAATGCCCCGCGCGGATTGCGCGGTTCGGGTTTGCATCGCCGGCGACCCCTCCCACGGTGTCCCGCGCTATGAAATTCCTCGCTCCCCTCGCCCTCCTCACCGCGCTTCTCGCCTGCACCGGCCTCCGGGCCGCCGAGCCCGTGCGTACGATCGAGATCACCGCGAACGACCAGATGAAGTTCAACCTCGCGAAGATCGAGGCCAAGGCCGGCGAGACCCTCAAGGTCGTGCTGAAGAACGTCGGCACGCTGCCGAAGGAGGCGATGGGCCACAACTGGGTGCTCCTCAAGCCCGGCACCGACCTAAACGCATTCGCCCAAGCCTCGATGACCGCCAAGGACGCGGAGTACATCGCGCCCGCCCACAAGGACAAGGTGGTCGCATTTGTGAAGGTGTTGGGGCCCAAGCAGACCGGTGAGGTGACGTTCACCGTTCCGGCCGCCGGCGAGTACACCTACGTGTGCTCCTTCCCCGGCCACTACATGCTGATGAAGGGCACCTTGGTCGCGAAGTAAGCGCCCCCGCCCTCCCTTTTGGCGCTCGGCTCCGGTCGGGCGCCTTTTTTGCGCCCGTTCCCGGCGGAAAACGTTCTTGCCCTCCCCGGGGGGCGCGTTTGTGTCCCCCGGCTCGCGCGCCAACATAGCTCAGCTGGTAGAGCAACGCTTTCGTAAAGCGTGGGTCGCAGGTTCAAATCCTGTCATCGGCTCCAAGTATCACATTGAGGCGATTTACTAATTTTCTAAATCCATCTCTATAAATTTCAAAATTCTCCGAT
>JBEDEF010000442.1:0-6132 GCA_041175845.1 Verrucomicrobiota bacterium | reverse complement strand
CGCGGGGCGCCGCCGGCGGGGCGCGCCCGCGGAGGCGGCCGCCCGGGACCTGGTGGTGGTCACCGAGACGGAGTTGTTCGGTCGGCGGCGGCCGCGCCGCGCCGCGGGGCCGGGGCGAGCCGTAGCCCACCGGGCGCAGGTCGACCAATTGCTGGACTTCGCGGAGCTGGTGGAGGGCGACTTCGTCGTACACCTCCAGCACGGTATCGCGCATTACCGGGGAATCACCCGACTCGACACCGCGCAGGGCCAGCGCGAGGTGATCTCCCTCGAGTTCGACGACCAGGTGACGCTGCACGTCCCTCTCACCGAGTCGCACCTGATCAGCCGCTACGTGGGCCTGAGCAAAACGCGGCCGCAGCTCGGCCGGATCGGTTCGGGCCGCTGGGAGAAGGCGCGGCAAGCGGCGGAGCGGGCGACCGTCGACCTAGCCGCGGAGCTCCTGCGACTGCAGGCCGCACGCGAGGCGCAACCGGGCGAGGCCTGCCCGCCGGACAATGACTGGCAGCGCGAGTTCGAGGCGTCATTTCCCCACGCGGAGACGCCCGACCAGCTCCGGGCGATCCGCGAGACCAAGGCGGACCTCGAGCGCGCGCGGCCGATGGATCGGCTGATCTGCGGTGACGTCGGCTTCGGCAAAACGGAGGTCGCGATCCGCGCCGCGTTCAAGGCGGTACAAGCGGGCCGGCAGGTGGCGTTGCTGGTCCCGACCACGATCCTCGCGCAACAGCACCTTAACACCTTTCGTGAACGGATGGCGGGCTACCCGGTGGCGATCGAGATGCTCAGCCGCTTCCGCACGCGGGCGGAGACGCGACAGATCCTTGCGGCGACCGCGGCGGGGCAGGTGGACATCCTGATCGGGACCCATCGGCTCCTGCAGGGGGACGTCGTCTTTCGCGCGCTCGGCCTGGTCGTGGTCGACGAGGAACAGCGCTTTGGCGTGAAGCACAAGGAAGCCCTGAAACGCCTGCGGGCGACAGTGGACGTCCTCTCAATGAGCGCCACTCCCATCCCACGCACCCTCTACATGGCCCTGACGGGGGCGCGGGATTTGAGCGTGATCGAGACGCCGCCGATCAATCGTCACCCGATCCAGACGATCGTAAAGACCTACGATGAACAGGTGGTGGTGGACGCGATCCAGTTCGAGCTGCGCCGAGGGGGTCAGGTCTTCTACCTGCACAACCGCGTGCAGACGATCGAGCTGGTCGCCACGCGGCTGCGGCAGCTGCTGCCGGACGTCGCGATCGGCGTGGGCCATGGGCAGATGGAGGCGGCGGAGCTGGAGCAGGTGATGACCGAGTTTGTCGCCGGACGCTACCAGGTGTTGCTCGCGACGACCATTATCGAGAGCGGGCTGGATATCCCGAACAGCAACACGATCATCATCGAGGGCGCGGATCGCTTCGGGCTCTCGCAGCTCTACCAACTGCGCGGGCGAGTCGGCCGGTTCCGGCACCAGGCCTACGCTTACCTCCTTCTCCACCGGCACACGCGGCTGCTGGAGATCGCCCGCCAGCGCTTGACCGCGATGCGCCAACACAACCAGCTCGGCGCCGGCTTCCGCATCGCGATGCGCGACCTCGAGTTGCGCGGAGCCGGTAACCTCCTCGGCGCGGAACAGAGTGGGCACATCGTCGGAGTAGGCTTCGAACTTTACTGCCAGTTGCTCCGCCAGTCGGTCGCACGCCTGAAGGGCGACCGTACCGCGGCCGCCGTGCGCGCGAACGTCAAACTCGACTTTGTCTTTGTCGGCGAAGGCTCACCCGACGCCCGCGGCACCCGCCGCCACGAGGACGGCTACACCGCGCTCCGGGACGCCGAGGACCACGGTGCAGCCGAGGTCGCGCTGATCCAGGCGCGGCTGCCCATCGCCTACGTGGCGGAGACGCGCCTCCGGATCGACTTCTACCGAAAGCTCGCCCTCGCCGACTCCCTCCCCGCGCTCAAGCAGATCGAGGCCGACCTGCGCGATCGGTTCGGACGCTTCGGCGACGAGGTGAAGGCCCTGCTGCTGGTCACGGAGATCCGGGTGCGGGCGGAGCAGCGGGGGGTCCTCTCCGTCGAGACCGATGGAGGTCGCTTGAAGTGTCTGCGCCGGGCGGGAGGCCGCGACGACTGGGTGCAGGTCGGTGCTCGGTTTCCAAGGTTGACCGCCCCGAAGCCCCTTCTACGTTTGCGCGAAATCTCCGCGTTCCTCGAACAACTGCCGCCGTCATGACGTTCCGCCGCCGCCTTGCTTGCCTGCTTCTCGCCGCCGCGCCGGTCGCCTCCCTCCCCGCCCAGGGGACCGCCCCGGCCGGCCCCGGCGACCCGGTCGCCCAGAACCTCAACCTCCGCTTCGCCAACGGGATCGTGGCGGTGGCCGAGGAAAAGATCATCACTGTCGCCGACGTGATGCAGTACATCGGGCCCCTCCTCCCCCAGCTCCGTAACGAGGCCCGCAACGAAAAGGAATTCCAGGAACGGCTCGAGCAGCTGCAGGACAGCGCGATTCAGGACCTGATCGACCGCGTGTTGATCGTGAAGGAGTTCCGCAAGGACGAGAAGCGCCAGATTCCGGTCCAGTACATCGACAATGCGATGGCCGACGAGATCGCGGAGCGCTTCGAGGGTGACCGCTCCAAGTTCCTCGCGTACCTCCGGGCCAAGGGGCAGACCATTCGCGACTACCGCAAGGAGATCGAGGAGAACATCATCTTCAGCTACATGCAGGGCCAGCAGCGCAAGTCGCAGAGCGTGGTGAGCCCGGTGCGGATCGAGACCTATTACACGGAGAACAAGGACCGTTTTTACCGTGAGGATGAGGTCCATCTGCGCCTGATTCAGATCACGCGGACGGAAGCGGAGACGGACACCACGCTGCTGGAGCAGGGCCGCGCGATCGTCGCCCGGGCGAAAGGCGGCGAGAAGTTCGAGGATCTCGCGCGCCAGTTCTCCAAGGACCTCAAGCGCAGCAAGGGTGGCGACTGGGGCTGGCTCAAGCGCTCCGACTTCCGCAAGGAATTCAGCGACGTCGCGTTCGCCCTCAAGAAGGGCGAGGCCTCCGATCCGATCCTGCTGCCTGAGGGAGCGTTTATCCTCTACGCCGAAGACCGCCGCTTCGCCGGGATCCAGCCGATCGATGAGGTGCGCGACCAGATTGAGCGCGTGCTGATCCAGCAGATGAGCCGCACCAGCCAGGAGCGCTGGCTCGAGCGCCTCCGCCGGAACGGGTTCGTCAAGTACTACTGAGTCCCCGGTTTCGGGCCCGCCCCCGGCTGGCCGACCGACCGCGCTCGCCGGAACGTGAGGCTGATGCCTCCGTCCGCACCGCCCCGACCCGACCTGCCCCGTGAACGCCTGGCCCGCGACGGCCCCGCCGCGCTGGGCGACGCCGAACTGCTGGCGGTGCTGCTGCGCCATGGTTCGCGCGGCGAGGATGTCCTGACCCTCTCCCGCCGCGTGCTGTCCGAGGCGGGCGCGTTGCCCGGCCTCGCCCGGTGGCGGCTGGGGGACTTCCGGCGGCTCCGCGGCCTCGGGCCGGTGAAGGCCCTGCAACTGGTCGCCGCCGTCGAGCTCTCCCGGCGGCTGCTGCTGTCACCCCACGGTGAGGCGCCCCTGCTCGACCAGCCCGCGCAGGTGCGCGACTACCTGCTGCCCCTCGCGACCGGCCTCGAGGTGGAGAAATTCTGGGTGCTCTGCCTGAACCGTCGCCATCGCTTACTGCGCCGCGTGGAACTCACCTCGGGCACCGCCCACGCCACTCTCGCCCACCCGCGCGAGGTGTTCGGTCTTGCGGTGCGCGAGGGCGCCTCCGCGATCGTCTGCGCGCACAACCACCCGAGCGGCGACCCGGCGCCGAGTGCGCCCGACGTGCAGGTCACGCGCCTCCTCCGCGACTCGGGCCGGACGCTCGACATCGAGCTGCTGGACCACGTGATCCTCGGCCGAGCGGGCGCCGATCCGTTGGGCAAGGGCTACTATAGTTTTCGGGAGGCGGGCGTGGTCTGATCCCACTCTGGGCCCGCCCCGCGCACGAGCGTACGCACCCGCAGGAGGAACATGTCGGCGGTGATGTATAGGGTGCCGCCATCGTCGCCCCAAGTGCAGTTGCCGGTCGCCTGGCCGGTCAAAATGCGGCCTAACAGCTTACCCTCCGGCGAGAGTACCAACACGCCGCCCGGCCCCGTGGCCCAGACGTTGCCGCGGTGGTCGACCTTCAACCCGTCGCAGGAGCCGCGGACCCCGGGCTGCCGGAGCGGCAACGCGTCAAAGAAGAGCCGCTCACCCGCCAGCGTGCCGTCGGCCGTCACATCGTAGGCCATGATCCGGGGCGCCCGCCCGTCGCTCACGGCGACGTAGAGGCGGCGTTCATCGGGCGAGAAGCCGATGCCGTTGGGAAAAGTGAGGCTGGCGGTGAGCAGCGTGACCCGCCCGGAGGGCTCTACCCGGTAGACGCCGTTGTGCGGCTGCTCCTTGAGCGGGGATTCGTTGAGCTTCTCGAGGCCGTAGGGAGGATCGGTAAAGTAGACGTCGCCGTTGCGGCGCAGCGCGAGGTCATTGGGGCTATTGAAGCGGCGGCCCGCGTAGCGGTCGGCGAGGGTCACCCAGCGGCCCGCCTCGTAACGCGCCACGCGCCGCTCGCCGTGCTGGCAGACGAGCAGGCGGCCCTGCGCGTCGCGAGCGAGGCCGTTGCTGCCGGGCTCCCGGAATCCAGGGTTCGGCGTCAGGAGTCCGCTCGGTTGCAGGAAAACCTCGGCCGCCCGACGCCCCGGCACCCAGCGCAGGATCACGTTTTCCGGCACGTCCGAGAACAGCAGCGCGCCCTCGAACCACACTGGGCCCTCAGACCAGTTGAAGCCCTCCGCGAGGACCTCGATCGCGGCCGCCGGCGCCACGAGCGCCTCGAAGGCGGGATCGAGCCGTTCGATCCGGCCTTGGAAGACCGCGGCGGCGGGCGCGGCGGCGCGCAGGGAATGGATTCCGGCGATCGCCGGCAAGAGGAGGGCAGCGAGGACTCGTAACGGGGGCATAGGGGTGACCGGCGGGAACCGGACGACCCCGGGATGGACCGCCCCGCACCGCGACGCAAGGTCCGGTAGCGGAAGCGCTCAGCCGGCGGCCGCGGGCGTCTTCCGCACCAGCCGCGCGAGGGACTCCTCGGGATTGAGGGCGGCGACGGCGCCGAGCTCCACCCACGCGAGCGCCTTCGATTCATGGGTGAGGCGCAGGGGTTCCGCCGGATCGGCCTCCAGCAGGAAGCGCAGATCGTGGTGGAAGTGTCCCGGCTGGCCCGGCCGCTCCGGAATCCAATGACGGTCGACGTCGAAGATCGCCGGCGATACCAGCCGCAGCCCGCTCAGCCCGCTCTCCTCCTCCGCCTCCCGCCGGGCCACGGCCAGCAGGTCGCCGTCCCCGTCAGCGTGGCCCCCGAGTTGCAACCAGCGGTCGAGCTTGTGGTGATGCGTGAGCAGGACGCGGCGGCGGCAGGGGCTGACGATCCACGCGGAGCCGGTCAGATGCCCCGGCGCGCAGCGGCGCTCCAGGCAATCCGGGTGCGTGCGCACGAAGGCGAGGATCTCGGCCAGCGCGGCCGCCTCGGCGCCGGGTTCGGCACGGGTGACGTGCGCCGCGAGCAGGGCAAGGACGGGGCCGCGGTGCATCCGTTCAGCGGGTCTCGTACCACTTCGGGTCCGCGGGGGCGGCGCCGGCGGCGATCGCGGGGAAGACCTCGGGCACCGACCGCACGACGCGGTAAAGCGTGCGGTTGGACTCCTTGTAGAAGTGCTGCTCCTGCATCCGGTCAAAGAGCTGCAGCAGGGGGTCGTAGAACCCGTCGAAATTGACTAGCACGCAGGGCTTCCGGACGACGTTGAGCTGGCGGAGTGTGAGGATCTCGACGATCTCCTCGAGCGTACCCCAGCCCCCTGGCAGCGCGACGAAGGCGTCCGCCCGCGTCTCCAGCAGCAGCTTGCGCTCGCGCATCGTGATGACCGTGACCAGCTCGTCGGCCTCGTCGTAGGCGAGTTCGCGGACCTTGATGAATTCGGGGATCACGCCGACCACGCGGCCGCCGGCCTGCTTTACGGCCCGCGCCACCGCCCCCATCATGCCGGTGCGCCCGCCCCCGAACACGAGGTCCCAGCC
>JBEDEF010000441.1:0-3840 GCA_041175845.1 Verrucomicrobiota bacterium | reverse complement strand
ACCTTCAGCAGGTTCTGGGCGTTGTCGATCTGCTCCGCGTCGAAGAACCCATGCAACTGCCGGATGCGGGTCGGATGCCGCATCTTGCGCAGCGCCTTGGCCTCGATCTGCCGGATGCGCTCACGGGTAACCTTGAACTGCTTACCGACCTCCTCGAGCGTCCGACTGTAGCCGTCCACTAGTCCGAAGCGCAGGGAGAGGACGCGGCGCTCCCGCTCGGTCAGGGTGTCGAGCACGTCGATGATCTTCTCCCGGAGCAGGGAGTAGGCGGTCATGTCGTACGGGTTTTCCGCGGACTTGTCCTCGATGAAGTCGCCGAAGCTGGTGTCGTCGCCGTCGCCGACGGGCGACTGGAGCGAGATCGGCTGCTGCGCCATCTTCATGATCTGCTGCACGCGTTCGACGGGCAGGTTCATCTCGTCGGCGACTTCCTCCGGGGTGGGTTCGTGGCCGTACTCCTGCAACAGCTGCTTCTGCACCTGCATCACCTTGTTCAGGGTCTCGATCATGTGCACCGGGATGCGAATGGTGCGGGCTTGGTCGGCGATCGAGCGGGTGATGGCTTGGCGAATCCACCAGGTGGCGTAGGTGGAAAACTTGTAGCCGCGGCGGTACTCGAACTTCTCCACCGCCTTCATCAGGCCCATGTTGCCCTCCTGGATCAGGTCGAGGAAGGAAAGGCCGCGATTGGTGTACTTCTTGGCAATCGAGATCACGAGGCGGAGGTTGGCCTCGACCATCTCGGTCTTGGCCTTGTGGGCCTCACGCACATGGACGAAGGTCTGGTTGACCACTGCGAGCAGGTCGTCCGGAGCGATGCGTTGCTGGGCCTCGATCTGACGGAGGCGCGCCTGGACGGCTTTGGGGTTGAGGGCGGCGTCGCGCTTGGTCTTGGGGTTGCGCGCGCGCTCGAGCTGGGCCTTGAGCGCCTCGATCTCCTCCAACACGGGCCGCAGCTGTTCGAGGTACTCCTCGTAGACCTTGAGCTTGAAGTAGAACTTGCCGAAGCCCGACCGCAGCGTCGTCTCCCGCTTACGCAGCTTGGCGAGGACCTTCTTCCGCTCGGCCTCGCCGCGGGCCTTGAGCAACTCTTCCCAGCCTTCGGCCACGGACGCCTCCGCCGCGCTGGTGTGCTCGACCAGCTTGGGCAGGGACTTGAAGTACGCCTCGCGCGACTCGATCTTCTTGTCGATGACCAGCCGGTCGAAGCGCTCCTCGCGGTTGATGAGTTTGGCGCCGAGGCCGGCGATGTAACCGCCGATCGCCGAGGCTTGGAAAAGCGCCTCTTGGGCCTTCAGTTCCGCCGTCTCGATCCGCTTCGAGATCTCCACCTCCTGCTCGCGGGTCAGCAGGGGCACCTGGCCCATCTGCTTGAGGTACATCCGCACCGGGTCGTCGAGGATGTCGTTCTGCGAGGAGCGCGACTGCTCTTCCTCGGCCTCCTCCATACGCTGCTTGTAGTCCTCGACCTGGTCGGGCTCGAGGATCTCGATCTCCAGATTTTGCAGGATCGAGAGGACGTTATCGATCTCCTCCTGGTTTTCGACCGACTCCGGCAGCGCCTCGTTAATGTCGTCGAAGGTCAGGTAACCCTGTTCCTTGGAGAGGCGGATCAGGTGGCGGATCTTGTCATTGATCCCGCCGGCCGGGATCGCCTCACCGGCGGTCTCCGCGCCCTCCGGGGGAGTGGGCAGCTTCGCCAGGGCGTTCTCGACTGCCTCGGCGGGGGCGGAATCGGCGGCGGTGGACTTGGACTTGCGCGACATAGGAGAAAGGCGTGAGGAGGCTCCGGCGGCGGGCGGCTCAGGCCGGCGGCGCGAGGATGACGGGTTGGCGGAGCTGGCGTTGGAGGGCAGAGCGTTCTTGCAAGAGTGAAAGAGACGCAGATTCACGTTCCGCACCGGGGTTGGCCAAAGCAAGTTCTATTTGGCGCAGACGGGGTTCGAGGGCCCGCGAACGGAGCCGGGCGAGACCCGCTTGAGCCACCCGCGCCGGGTCATCCACCCGCGGGGGCTCGAAGCGCAGGGTCGCGATCAAGGCCCGCTCGGCGTCGTCTTCCAGCAGCGGGTCCAGGTGATCGCGGCCGGGCCAGGACCCCTGTTCAAATTCCCCGAGGAATCGGTTGAGCAGGCGGCCCGCGGTATGGCCGGTGTCGACCCAGCCGGGTTGTAGGGCGTGGCCCACGGCCGCGCCGAGTTCCTCGTGGTGCAGGCAGAGGGCCAGCAGATCGCGTTCCGCGGTGAGGGGGTCGGCAACAGCTGGTCCGACGGGAGTTGCCGCGGGCCCCGGTCGCGGAGGCTCTTGGCGCCGCAGGCGGGATTCGAGGGCGGCCACCTCCTGCTGCATCACCCGTGGCAGCAGGCCGAGGGCGCCCGCCGCTTCCTGCGCCAGCGCCGCCCGCGCTGCGTCGCCTCCGCTGTGCCCGATGATTTCCGCTACGGCCTGCGCCGCTCGGCCCCGCTCTTCCGCCCCCGCTCGCTCGGGATGGGGCAAAATGCTCGCCGCCGCGAAGGCCATCGCGCTCAGCGCTCCCGCCCGCAGTCGCTCGTACGCGGCCAAGCCCTCCCCGAGAAACAGCAGGTCCGGATCGAGTTTCCCATCCCCCACCGGCTGCAGGAAGCGCACTTCCAACCCGGCCTGGAGTGCCAGCGGCAGCAGGCGTTGCGCCGCCTTGTGGCCCGCCGCATCGCGGTCAAAGAGGCATTCGACCTGGGGGTGGTAGCGTCGTAGCAGGGCCAGCTGGCCCTCGGTGATCGACGTGCCCTGGGGGGCGATCGCCGTCCGCAGACCCACGCTCCAGCAGCGCAGAGCGTCGAGCTGGCCCTCCACCAGCACAAATGGACGCCCCTCGCCGACGGCCGTCCGCGCGCGGTCCAGATTGAAGAGCAGCTGGCCTTTGGTGAAGATCGGCGTCTCCGGCGAATTGACGTACTTCGCCTCCCGCGCCGGGTCGTCCTCGGGCGTCCGCGCGGTCTGGCGGGCGGTGAAGGCGACAACCCGCCCCTGGTGGTCCCGGATGGGGATGATCAGCCGCCCCCGGAAACGGGGCCGCAGGGCCGCCGGGGTGAGCAGCGCTTGCTCGTGGATGAAGAACAGCCCGCAGCGCCGCAGCGCCTCCTCCGAATACTTCCGGCGCAGCAGCGCCCCGCCGAGTCCGCCGCCGGCCGCGTCTACCGCGCCCACCTTGAACTCCCGCGCGAGGTCGAGGCTGAAGCGCCGCTCCTCCGTCCAGTAGCGCCGGAAAAACTCCCCCGTCTCGTCCGCCGCCAGCAGCGCCTGGTGAAAATGATCCGCGGCCGCGTCGTGCAGGTCGAAGAGCTCCTGCCGCAGCGACCGCTCCTCGCGCGTCGGCCCTCCGCTGCCCTCCTCGTACTCGATCACGATCCCGAAGCGCTTGCCCAGTGCCTCCACCGCCTCGGTGAAGGTCAGCTGCTCCGTGTCGCGCACGAAGGTGATCGCGTCCCCCGCCTTGCCGCAGCCGAAGCACTTGTAGAAGCCCTTGTCCGGGTCGACATGGAATGAGGGCGTCTTCTCCTGATGAAACGGGCACAGGCCCTTGAGCCGGCTCCCGCCCGCCTTGCGCAACCCAGCCACTCGCCCCACGACGTCCGCCAGGTTCACGCGCTGCTTCAGGTCGCGCACGCAGCTGGGCTTGATGACGGGCATGGGGTGGGAAGGAAACTTCTCCGGTCCGGACGGATTCTCCGCCCTGGTGGGCACCGCGGTTCCGAAGAAGAATGCACTTTCAACCCGCTCCCCCCGCTGTCAAGTTCTGCGCCCCGTGCGGCTCTCCTTGGGGGCGTTTTGGCCCCTTTTGTCCCCGCCGGCCGTCCTCTCTTC
>JBEDEF010000440.1:0-2699 GCA_041175845.1 Verrucomicrobiota bacterium | reverse complement strand
TGGTGGCGTCTATAGACGCCGCGGGGGCTTTTGAGCGAGCGCCCGGAGGGGAGGGATTCGAACCAACACCGCAAGGCCTTCGTGCCACCACGGCTGCGCGGTCGGAAGTGCCTCGGCTCCCGCTTCTCAGCCCCGCAGGGTCTTTGGACGCCACGCACGTCTCGGACCGAGGATT
Organism: Verrucomicrobiota bacterium; assembly: GCA_041175845.1. GTDB lineage: Bacteria > Verrucomicrobiota > Verrucomicrobiia > Opitutales > Opitutaceae > ER46. Next base: position 2,524 of record JBEDEF010000440.1, on the reverse strand, counting down.
CCACCCTTTGTGCCTCCTGCGGCCCTGCTCCCCGGTCTGATGCAGGCCGCCGGGTGGGCCCCCCGCTACCCACCCGCCACTTGCATCAGTCCGGCCTCAGGGCCGCGCCGGCTCCCAGCGGCCCCAGACGGTCGAGGAACCGGCAGCCGGCATGAACAGCACGACGCCGGCCGCCATTCCGTGGGCCCGCACGTAGAGGGCACCGTCGGCCCCGAGGCCGACGCGCAGCGACAGCGAGGTGGCCAGGGGGCCGAACTTCTGGCTCTCCTTGCCCGGGACGTCGCTGAGCTCCAGCCAGCCGGTCTGCGGATTGATCCGGCCCGTGAGGCGGAGTTCGGCCGCGACCTTCCCCGCACGCCAGGCCCGGGCGGTGAACGCGCCGTTCCCCTCGGTCGTGAGCTCGATGAACTCGGCGGGAGCGGAGCGGCGCAGCTGGCCGCGGAAGAACATCTCCTCCAGCCGCACCTTGGTGGGCTTGCCCTCCCCCGCCACCAGCTGACCCTCCGAAGCAAAGCGGCCCTGGGGCAGCCGCCACGCCACGCCTGAAACCTCTGTCCGCCACGCAGCCGGCAAGTCCTCCTCACTCGTGTAACGGAAGCGGACACAACCGCCCGCGAAGAGGCCCAGGATCAAGAGGGCCGAGCAGCCCGCCCAGCAGAGCCGAAACCAGCGACGGCGGGAAGGAGCCTTCATTCGACGATGAGCACGCCGCGCATCATCCGCCAGTGGCCCGGGAAAGTACAGAGGTAAGGGTAGCGCCCGGGGGTAGCCGGGGCGGTGAACACCAACTCGGCCCGACGACCCGGCTCAACCAGCGGCGTGGCGTGCAGGATGCGGGGGCTCGCCGGCACATAGTGCCGGGCGAGCGCTCCCGGTTCGGCCGCCATCAAGTCAGCCAGCGCGCCCACCTCCTCTTCGGCGTCGGGTGCGGTGAGCAGCAGGTTGTGCGGCATCAGGTCGGGGTTCTCGAAGACCAGCCGGACCGGTTGCCCGGCGCGCACCCGAAGTTCCGTCGGCGCGAACTGCATCTGGTTGGGCACCGCCTGCACCCGGAGCACGCCCTCCCCCACCCCGTGCTCCGCCTCCCAGCGTTGGGCCCACGCCGTGAGCGTCGCCGCGTCGGGCGCCAGCCGCGCCCCCGGCACCGGGCGGCCGGTCGGGTCGTAGAGGAAGACCGGCGGCGGCGCCGCCCGCAGCCGGCGGTACGTGATCTCAATCTGGTTGAGGCCCGCGCGCAGCGGGAACTCGGCCTGCTGGTCGGCGCTGTACTGGCTGTCGGCCGAGTGCACCTGCACCCCGTTGGCCGAGATCTCCAGGAACGCGTGGCGCACGCCGAGCACCGCCGGCTGGGCCTCCGTCACCTCGACGAACGTGCGGAAGGTGCGGGTCATCAGCCCGCTCGCCTTCGCCTTTTTCCGCGCGTCGCCGGTCACGGGCGGCGGTTCCTCCGTCGGACGCGCCGCGCCAACCTCCTGCCAGTGACCGACCCGGGTTTCGGGCGCGACCTCCAGCACCGGCACGGCACGGCCGATCCGCGGCGCGGTGCCCGCCTTCAGATCCTCGCGCATCCGCGCGACCGCGGGTTCCGCGGCGGGCATCCGGGCGAGGGCGGCCTCGAGCGCGGGTCGCGCGGCGCGCAGGTGGGCGACCGCGTTGACCGCGGCCATCCGCACGCGGGGATGCGGGTCGGCGGCCGCGAGGCCGAGGCGCGCGGCCGCATCCGGCAGGCGTTCCACCCCAAAGCGCACCAGCGCGGGCACCGCCGCGCGCACCAGCGGATCCGGCGAACGGGCGAGCGCGTCGAGCCACGCGGGCCGGGCCTCGCCGAGGGCGAGCAACACCCAGCAGGCTTCAAGGCGCACCCGGTCACTCGCGCCGCCCGGCTGCGCGACCCGCTCCACCGCCGGCACCGCGGCCGCGCCGAGCCGCCGGAGCCCGATGCGCGCGTGGTGGCGGACGAGATCCTGCGGATGGTCGAGCAGCGCGGCGAGTTGCCCGGCGTCCGCGCCCTCGATCCGCGGCCAGTCCCGCGCCACCGGCCGGCCCCGGTGGACGACGCGCCAGATGCGCCCGCGCTCGTGGTTCCACTGCGGGTCGCGCATCGCGTGCTGCGCATGGCCGATGATCAGGCTGGAGAAGTCCGAGACATACAGCGCCCCATCGAGGCCGAACTCCACGTCCACCGGCCGGAAGGTGCTATTCTTCGAGGTAAGGAGGTCGACCCGCGAGGCCGCCGCGAGCGGGCCCTCTTCCGCCCGGACCGCCGAGAGCGAGACTTGGTAGCTGCCGAGCAAGGCCGCGGTGGCGACGCCCGGCTGGAGTTCCGGCGGGAAGTTCGGGCTGGAGATGACGGCGAGCGCCGAGCCCTTGGCGTAGTTGAGCACCGTGCCGTGGCCATACGGATGGTAGACCCCGAGCGGCGTCCACGTGAGTGGGAGGCCGTCGAGGAGGTGGCCGCCGCCGTAGCGCTGGAGCGGTTGCCCCTGCGCGGTGAAGGCGATCTTCCAGGGATTCGGAGTCTGGC
>JBEDEF010000439.1:0-6188 GCA_041175845.1 Verrucomicrobiota bacterium | reverse complement strand
TGACCTACCTCCGAGTCCGCGGCTTCGCCGCTTGCCGGGCGCTTGCACGCCCGTTCCTCGCCCTCCTCCACGCCCTCACCGCCGTACCCGGCGCGGCCGCCCAGACCGGCTCCGCCACGGTCACCGGCACGGTGAGCAACGCCGCCACCCGCAACCTGCTGCAGGGCGCCCGGGTGGAAATCCCCGCCCTCCAGCTGAGCACGCTGGTCGATGAGACCGGCCGCTACAGCCTCAACGGGGTCCCCGCCGGTACCCACGAGCTGGTCGTGAGCTACATCGGCCTCGACACCGTACGCGCGCCGGTGACCGCCACCGCCGGCCAACGGGTGGTTCGCGACTTCGACCTGACCACCGGCATCTACAAGATGGACGCCTTCAAGGTCACGGGTGAGCGCGAGGGCGGCGCGGCGGCCATCACCGCCCAGCGCAACGCGCCCAACACGATGAACGTCGTGGCGATGGACTCCTTCGGCAACCTGCCGAACATGAGCGCGGGCGAGGTGCTGATGCGCCTGCCCGGCGTCGCCGGCTCACCCACCGACGAGGGGCTCGCGTACAACTTCCGCATCCGCGGCATGCCCGCCGGCCTGAACACCGTCACGATCGACGGCGGCCTCGTCACTCCTCTCGGCACCAGCCGCGCGTTCGAGATGCAAAGCATCTCCGGCGCCCTGTTTGACCAGCTGGAGCTGACCAAGGGCCACCGGCCCGACCGCAATGCCGACTCCCTCGGCGGCACGGTGAACCTCAAGACCCGCTCCTCGCTCAACATGAAGGAGCGACGCCGCCTCACGTACAGCCTCTCGGCCCGCATCGCCCCCACGTTCCTTGGCTTCGAGCAGATCCCCCAGCGCGAGGACCACCCGGCCCACCCGATGCTGAACTTCAGCTACCAGGAGCTCTTCGACGTGTTCGGCGGCAACCGCAACCTCGGGGTCAGCGTCAACGCCTTCTACTCCGAAAACGCCGTCGGCTTCTTCCAGACGGACCGCGATTACCAGAACACCACCACGCAGCCGGCCTACGTCTGGAGCTACCAGACCTTCGACAATTACAACAACCGCAAGCAAGTCAGCCTCAGCATCAAGACCGACTACCGCGTCTCCGCCAGCACCCGCGTCTCGCTGAACGCCACCGCGAACGACAACTACGAGGGCTTCCGCCGCCGGTACATCACGCGCGCCTACAGCAGCCAGAACCAGAACACCGTCCCGAACGCCACCACCAGCGTCGTCCCGGGCTGGACGGACAAGATCACCGTGATCCGCCCCGTCGCCCAGTCGCTGATCGACATGCAGAACCGCGGGCCGAACAACTACGACACCCGCCAGCGCCGCCTCGACTTCACCGCCGAGCAGGACTTCGGGCCGCTGCAGCTCGACTACGCCGCGACCTACGCCCGCAACAACCTGAACAACGGCAACGGCCAGGGCGGCGAGCTCACGATGCGCCTCGCCGGCACCGGCTGGATCCTCGACCGCACCCAGTCCGAGCTCCACCCCAAGTTCCTCCCCAACGGCGGCCTGGATTTCACGGATCCCTCCAACTACCGCCCGTCCGGCGCCCTCCAGTGCAGCGACGCCCAGAACGACCAGCGCGTCCGCGACCTGCGCTTCAACGCCCTCTACAAGCTGCCCACCGCCATCCCCCTCGCCCTGAAGGTCGGCGGCCAGTGGCGCGAAACGCTCGCCCAGACGCTCAGCAACAGCCGCCGCTACAACTACCTCGGCACCGGCCCCCTCGCCCCCGACCCGGGCCTCGTGACCTTCGACCAGGTCAAGACCGGCCGGATGATGCCGCAATGGACCTCCTCGATGTACATCAACGAGCGCCGCCCGGTCGACCCGACGCTCTGGCGGGAGGATCAGTACTACCGCCTCCAGCAGGGCTACACCGGCACCCGCGACATCACCGAGACCGTCACTGCCGGCTACTTCATGGCCCAGGGCAAGCTCGGGCGCGAGGGTATCCTCGCCCGCACCAGCTTCCTCGGCGGCGTCCGCGTGGAGAACACCGAGGACGTCGGCCGCGGCTGGGTCCGCGCCCGCGTCGCCAGCACCAGCGCCCAGCAGCAAGCGGATCCGCTCGGCGCCGTCACCCGCGACTACGCCAACACCAAGCGCACGATCTCCGGCGACTACACCAAGGCGTTCCCGAGCATCCACTTCACCCACGACATCACGCCGAACCTGAAGGCCCGCCTCGCCTGGTCCACCAGCTTCGGCCGGCCCGGCTACGGGGAGCTCCTGCCGAGCGAGTCGGTGAACGAGAACGCCAGCACCCTCACGATCAACAACGCCGCCCTGCTCCCGCAGAACGCCCGCAACTGGGACGCCTCGCTGGACTACTACTTCGAGCCGGTCGGCAACCTCTCGATCGGCTTCTTCCACAAGACGATCGCCGACTTCATCGTCCGCAACATCAACATCGGCACCGTGGCCAGCGGCACCGACAACGGCTTCAACGGCGAGTACGCCGGCTTCAACCTGTTCACCTCCGCCAATGCCGGCACCGCTTACGTGCAGGGCTGGGAGTTCAGCTACCAGCAGCAGTTCACCTCCCTCCCCGGCCTGCTCAAGGGCCTGAGCGGCTCCGTGAACTACACGATGATCCAGACGCACGGGAACTTCGGCAGCACCACGAACATCAGCGGCCGCGAGGTCGTTGGCTTCATCCCGAAGGCCGCCAACGCGATGCTCTCCTGGCGCTACAAGAAGTTCAGCACGCGCCTGCTCTACAACTGGACCAGCGACTACATCGTCGAGTACTCGGCCGCCACCGTCGGCCGCAACCGCTGGCGCGCCTCGTTCGACACCCTCAACCTCGGGCTCGCCTACCAGATCCGGCCTTCCGCCCAGCTGACGCTCGACGTCTCGAACCTCCTCAACGCCTACCAGGAGATCTACCGCGGCTTCCGCAACCAGCCGTCCACGATCAACTACAACTTCGTGACGATCAACGTGGGCCTGAACGGCCGCTTCTGAGCCGGCCATCCGCGCTCACCGCCCGGCCGAAAACTCGGCCCGGGCGGTGAAGCCGGCGCAAATCGCTGCAGTGGAGCGCGGCTCTCCGACTCTCGCCGGAACCGCACCGGATCATCGACCTCGAGGTCAGCCCAAACCGGACCCCGGGTTCGGGTCTGACCCCGCAGCGGCCAAGCTGCACACCGCGTCCCCCACCCGGAGGCGCCCGCCGACCGTGAGGTGGATCAGGTTCTGACCGAAATTGACGTCCTCCGGCACCCGCGGATCGCGACGGTACGTGGCCAAGGTGCGCAAAGGCTCCACGCCCCGCTCGCCGGTCAACTGGTCCGTCGTCGTGACCGCGCAACGGGCGCAGGGCCCCGCCGCCAGGAAGTCGATCGCGCCGATGCGCACGCGCGGCCAGGTATCCTCGGCGAACGCGGCGCAACCCTCGATGATCAGGTTGGCGCGGAAGCGGTCCCACGGCAGCGGCTCCTCGCCCCCGGCGACCAACCGGTCGTTGAGGTCCGCGCGGGACGCCTCACTCGCAAGCAGGAAGGGATAGGCGTCCGCAAATCCCACCAGCGGCGTCGCAGCCAACTCGCCCGGCACGCGCCGCACCGGCCGCCGGAACGCCGGCCCAATCCGCACCAAGCGCCAAGCCACGCCCAAAAAGCGGCCCAGCCACTCCGCGGCCGCGGCACCGCAGTCCTCCGCGAGCAGCCCCTCGGATTTCCAGACGGTGACCGCGACCAGCGGGGCCGCGGGATCGGGCGCCCGCGAGACCGCGACGGAACCCGCGCCGGCGGCGGTGAGGGTGAGCGTCGCGGCGTCCAGCTGCGTCGCGATGAGCGCCATGCGGGGGAGCGTCCGCTGGGTGAGGAAGCGGCCTTCCGAATCCACGACGAGGAACCGGCGGTCGCCGACCAGGCCGAGCGCGTCCACCTCCGCCTCCTGCACGGCACAGCCGCCGAGCGACTTGACCGGATAGACGTGGATGCCGCGCAGGACCATCAGGCTGCCCAGCCTCGCGGCGGCATCCGGTGGGGACAACGCCAAAGCCCGTACCGCCTCGCGTTACCACGCGTTCCCCCTCTACGTCTCCCCCCGAGCACGTATGTCGCACCGCCGCCCTCGCCTCGCTCTCCGCACCGCCGGCGTCGCCCTCACGCTGGGTAGCGCCGCGCTCGTCGCGGCCGCGGCCGACGCCTTCACCCGCTTCGACCGGGACCGCGACGGCCGCGTGACCGCCGCCGAGCTCAATCTGCCCGCCGCCTTCGCCCGCTACGACCTCGACGGCGACGGGGTCATCACCCGCTCGGAATACGACCGGGTGACCGCCCGCGGGCGGGGCGGACCGGCCGCGCAACGCGCTCCCGCCGATCCCGGTCTCTCCGCGGCGGATCTGGCCCGCCTTACCCCGGATCCGGCTCTCCCTCGCCCCGCGGAACTCGGCGTCGGCCGGCAGGTGCCGGACGTCACGTTCCGCGATCTCGCGGGGCGCGCGCACCGGTTGAGCGACTGGCGGGGACAGGCCGGCCTCGTGATCGCCGTCACCAGCGCGACCTGCCCGCTGAGCAAGCGTTACCTCCCCAGCCTGGCAGCCCTCGAACCCGAGCTCAGCGCGCAGGGGATCGGGCTGGTGCTGGTCAATCCGTTCGCCAGCGAGGACGCGGCGACAATCCAGGCGCAACGGGCCGGTCACGCGTTCACCGCGCCGTATGTGCACGACGCGGACCGCGCGCTGACCGGCGCGCTCAGCGCGCGCTCGACGACCGAGGTATTCCTCCTCGATGCGACGCGCACCCTCGTCTACCGGGGCGCGCTCGACGACCAGTACGACCTCGTCCGCAATTTGCCGGAACCGCGCCAACCGCATCTGCGCCGCGCCGTAGCCGCCCTGCTCCGCGGGGAAACTCCGCCCGTCGCCGCCACGATGGCTCCCGGGTGCGACCTTGAGGCCGCCCCCGGGGCGGCGGCTGGCGCCCCGACCGCGGTGACGTACCACCGCGAAGTCGCGCGCATCCTCCAGCAGCACTGCGTCTCCTGCCACCACCCGGGCGGCGTGGCCCCGTTCGCCCTCGATTCCCTGGCTGCGGTCCGGGACCGCGCGCGCGTCATCCGGCGCGTCCTCGCCGAGGGCAGCATGCCGCCATGGTTTGCCGCCCCGCCGCCGCCGGGCACGCCGTCGCCTTGGGCCCACGACCGCTCGCTGCCTGAGCGTGACCGCGCGGACCTGCTGGCGTGGCTGACGTCGGCCGACCGGCCGGAGGGCGATCCGCGCGACGCTCCCCTGCCCCGCCGGTTCCCGGCCGGCTGGACCATCGGCGAGCCGGACCTCGTGGTGCCGCTCAGCCGCGCCTACGCGATCCCCGCGGGCGGGGTGATGCCGTACCAGTTCGACGTCGTGACCACGACTCTGACCGAGGATCGGTGGGTGTCGGCCTATGAGATCCGGCCCAGCGCGCGCGACGTCGTGCATCACGTGCTGGTGAACGTCCACGCCCCGGGCAGCGCGGTGCGGGATCACGAGGAAGGGGCGACCGGCTACTGGGCGGTGTACGTCCCGGGCAACGGCGCGCACGCCTACCCGGAGGGTTTTGCGCGGCGCCTGCCCGCGGGGTCGCGGGTGAGTTTCCAGATTCACTACACGCCGAACGGGAGGCCGGTGCAGGAGCGCCTCGAACTCGGCCTCGTGTTCGCCCGGACGCCGCCGCAGTACGAGGTGCGGACCCTGCCGATCCCGGATCGCGACCTGCGGATCCCGCCCGGCGCCGCCCAGCATGTGGAAACCGCCAGCCGGCGGCTGCCGTATGACCTCCCGCTCCTGAGCCTGATGGCCCACCTGCACGTGCGCGGGAAAGCGTTCCGCTTCGAACTCCTCCCGCCGGAGGGTGCGCCGGAAGTCCTCCTCGACCTCCCGGCCTACGACTTCAACTGGCAGTTGCGCTATGACCTGCGCCAGCCGCGGCTGCTCCCCCGCGGCAGCACCGTGCGCGTGACCGCGGTGTTCGACAACAGCGCCGGCAATCCCGCCAATCCCGACCCCACCCGCACCGTGCGTTGGGGGCCGCAGACCTCCGACGAAATGCTGATCGGCTACCTCGAGTACTTCGTGCCGATCGCGGGTCGGCCCTCCCCCGCGGGAGGCTGAGAGAACCCGGGCTCGCGCCCTGCCTTGCCTCGGTGCCGCCGTCGGCCACGCTCCACCCACCCCTATGCAAC
>JBEDEF010000438.1:0-2533 GCA_041175845.1 Verrucomicrobiota bacterium | reverse complement strand
CCCGGCGGGCTGCACCGCTCTCCAGCCAGAACTGGGCCGCGCCGGCCACCACGGCGGCGCCGGTTCGGCGCAGCGGCACCCAGGCTTCCAGCACCTCTCCCGAGTCCTCCGCCGGCACCAGCAGGACATCACCGGACGGAGCCGGGCTGAGCCGGGCAAACGCTTCCCCGGCAACGACGCGGCGCCAATCCTCCGAAGACGGCGGCGAGAGCTCCCCCATGATGCCGTCCGAGGCGTTCACGTTCCCCCGCGCATCGAAGACCCGCACGGCGACTACACCCCGATACCGAGCCGCCTGCAGCACGGCGACCAGCAGGGCGCCGGGCACCTCTGCCAGCGGGAGCGCGCCGTACTCCGCCGCCCGGGTGTCCAGTTGCAGCGCCGCAACCGCCGCCAAGGCATCGGCCTCCCGCCGCAGGATCTGCTCGCGCAGTCCGACCCGCATCTGTCCAGCCACCACCGCCACCACCAATCCGAAGATCAGGATCGTGAGCAGGGCGCCGCCCAGCATGGGGGCAGGCCAGCGGCGCGAAGGGACAGCGGGGGCAGGCATCGGGGAGGGACTACCTCTCCCAGCCGCGCCGCAGGGCTAGCAAGCCTTCGTTGACCCGGTAGGCCCCCAGCGGGTCGTTAGAACGGACGTGCTCTCGCGAAAGCAGGGCCATCACCGACCAATCCCCCGCCAAGTGGCGCTCCACCCGCAGCGAGCCCGAAAGCTCCCTGCGCCGCCGCGCCGGCGGATCGATGCCCAGCCCGACCGTCTGAACCCCAAAGCGTAACTCCCGCAATCCCGCCTCCACCCGAAGTTTCCACCGGTCGTCGGACCACTCCAACTGCTGCTCCCACCGGGCCTCGCGGTGACCAAAGTAGTCGGAGCCATTGTCGCCCAGCCGCCGACCACCCACCCGGCCCGTCGCGCGCCAGCGCTCGGCCGGACCCCAACGGAATCCGACGCTGATTTCACCCTCCGTCTCCGCAAATTGGAGGCGCGTCCCGAACAGGGGGCGACCGGCCGCGGAATATTGAACCCGGCGCGCGTAGGTCCGCTCGCGTTGCCAGACGGAAGCCTTGGCCTCCCACGCGGGGGCGGGCCGCCAGCCGATCCGGAAAAGCCCGCGCCTGACCGCGGCGTCGTTGACCCCATCCTCGTAGCGCACCCGGTCACCCGCAATCTGCGCTTCTGCGTGCCACCGATCGGCGAAGTCCCAGCGGACTTGGGGACCACCGAGTACCCCCCGCAGTCTCGTCTCCGCGATGAGTCGCTCGACATCAGTGTCCGAGACATCGAAGACCCGATCGTCGTAGTAGGCGCTGACCGGGAGGGAGCACTTCCACGCTCGCGCGGGGCGCCATGCAGGCTCGGCCTGAAGCCACGCCGAGGCCTCCTGCTGCACCGTCCGACCAGACCAGAACCGGCGGCCCTCGGTCTGGAGAAAAACGGAGGCCTCAAGGCCCCGGCCGGGCGCCCGCAGGAGCAAGAGCTCAGCTGCGGCGTGCAGAAAGCCGCTGCGTTCCTCCGCGGCGGAACTCAACAGCAAGTTGTCTCGATAGCCCGCGCCCGCCTCCAGCGCCCCGGACCAACTCCATTCCGGCAACGGTGGCGGCTCCGGCGGACTGGTCGCCGCCCGGCCGACCGCGAGCGCCCCGGCACAGGCGGCCAGCCAGAGGGAGAGGTGACTCGCGAACGACATCGACACAGGATGCTGGGAAAAGAGGGTGTAGGTGGCGCGCTCCGCTTCAAGCCCCCCGGCTGACACGGCGACCGCGCGAAGACAAAAGGGCGGTTGCCCGGAGGCAACCGCCCTTTGACTGATATTACGCTAGTATTACGCCAAAATTCACCGCTTACCGGTCACGGTCTGCCGCTGCCGGCGCTGTTCCTCACGGATCTGCTTGTGGAGCGCGCTTTGAGCCGCTTCGAACTCGCGTTTCTGCTCCTGCATCCGCTCGAGAATCACCCTGCGCTGCTCCTCCCCTGCCTCCCGCAACTCGCGGGCGAGGGACTCGTGCGCAGCAATCATCTGGTCACGCTGTACCTTAACCTGATCCAACAACCGCTGCATCTCCGCGACCCCCGAGGCGGCTTTACCCGCCGGCTCGCCCGCACGGGCGACTCCGCCCATCCCAAGCAGGACGAGCAGCGCACCTGCGCCAAGGGAGAGGGAGATAAATCGCTGCACTTGCACACCTCCCTATTGCAGCTCCCGTGCCAAGGCGCCAAAAAGATACTTCGTATTGATTACGATATGTTTGCGAATTAGCACCCCCAGGTGGTGCAAACCCATCCTGGTCGAGAAGGCCCAGTCAACCGCCCCCCGGCGGGGAAATTTCCCCAGGCCCGCGCTCCTCGGCGGCCGTCTTCAGCCGATAGCGCACCACATCCCGGGAGACGCCGAGCAAGCGCGCCGCACCGCTGACGTTGCCCCCTGCCTGCCGGAGAGCCCGCTGAACCAGTTCGTCGATGGCGCGCTCCAGCGAAAACCCACCGTCCGGAAAGACAAAATCGGGCGCGAGGCAACGTGCCTCCAGAATT
>JBEDEF010000437.1:0-3063 GCA_041175845.1 Verrucomicrobiota bacterium | reverse complement strand
GGCCGATCATACCGGCACCGACCACGACCACCGGGTGCCCGGCCGGCTCCTCGCCGCGCCCGCGCAGCGCCTCGCGCCAGCGCGTCACGGCGTGGACCGCGATCGACACGGGTTCCACCATCGCGGCCTCGGGATAGGGGAGCGTGTCGGGAAGGCGGTAGAGGATACGGGCGGGGAGCGCGAGGCGTTCGGCAAAGGCGCCGTGCTGGCGGTATTCCGTCGGCGCGACCCCGACGACCCGGCGGTGCGCGCAGAGGTTGACCTGCCCGGCGGCGCAGGAGGGGCAGGCGCCGCAGGAAATGGTGGAATCAAAAGTCACCCGGTCGCCTGGGCGCCAGCCCGTCGCGCGGGGCCCCGCGGCGAGGACTTCGCCGGCGGCCTCGTGTCCCATAATCAGCGGGGGCCGGCGGCGCCCCGTGGAGCCGTCCCAGCCGTGAATATCGCTGCCGCAGATGCCGCAGGCGTGGATGCGCAGCAGCACTTCGTCTTCGGCCAGCACGGGATCCGGCATTGGCAGGACTTCGAGCCGCGACGGGGCGGTGAGGACGAGCGCCTGCATCGGGGCGGTCAGGCGCGGGCGCCTCGCTTGAGGACCAGGAGGTCCTTCATCACCCGCGACAGGTCAGCTGACCTGTCGAGCCCGCCGAAGGCGTCGTGAGCGCGGCGGTACAGCCGGTAGAGCTCGTCATAGGCGCGTTGGCTGGCGGCGTGGGGCCGGTAGGCCTTCGGTAGCACGCTGGTCATCGCCTTTTGGGCAGCGGGGAAGTCGGGGTGCGCCTCAGCGACCACCGCGGCCCCGATGGCCGCGCCCAGTGCGCAGGCCTGGGTCGAGGCCGCCACCTGCATCACGCAGCCGGTCACATCCGCGTAGATTTGCATCAGCAGCGGGTTCTTCTCGGCGATGCCCCCGGCGCAGACGATGCGCTGGATCGGCACGTGGTGTTCCTTGAGCCGTTCGAGGATTACGCGCGCGCCAAAGGCGGTGGCCTCAATCAGCGCACGGTAGATTTCCGCCCGGCTGGTGTGCAGCGTCTGGCCGACCAAGAGGCCGCTCAGGAGAGGGTCGACGAGGATGGTGCGGTTACCGTTGTTCCAATCCAGGGCGAGGAGCCCGGACTGGCCGGGCTTCAGCCGCGCGGCCTCTTTGGTGAGCGTGGCGTGCAACTCCGCGTCACCCTGACAGACGACGTTGGTCCACCAGTTGAACAGGTCGCCCACGGCGGCTTGGCCCGCCTCGATGCCGCAGTAGCCGGGCAGAATTGCGCCCGGGACAATGCCGCAGATGCCGGGGATGTCCCGCGGCACGAGGTCAGGCGAGACCACGGCGCAGTCGCAGCTGGAGGTGCCGATGACCTTGACCAACACCCCCTCCTGGATGCCGCAGCCGATGGCGCCGTAGTGTACGTCCATCGCGCCGATCGCGATCGGGAGGTTGGCCGGGAGGCCGAGGCGCTCGGCCCACTCGTAGCCGAGTTTGCCCGCGGGCGTATGAGCGTCGTAGGCCTTCTCGTACAGCCGGTCGCGGAGGTCGGCCAGCTTCGGGTGCAGCATCCCGAGGAACTCCTTGTCGGGCAGGCCGCCCCAGCTCTCGTGATAAAGCGCCTTGTGCCCGGCGCAGCAGATGCCGCGGGTGATCCGCTCGGGCTTGGTGATCTCCGACAGTACGGACGGGATCCAATCTGCCAGCTCAACCCAGGAGTGCGCGGCGTCGAAGACGTCGGGGGCGACGCGCAGGCAGTGGAGAATCTTGGCCCAGAACCACTCGGGCGAGTAGGTGTTGCCGCACTTGGCGATGTAGTGCGGGCGGAGAGAGGCGGCGAGCTCGGTGATCTGCGCGGCCTCGTCGATGCTGGTGTGGTCCTTCCAGAGCCAGCACTGGGCGTGGGGGTTCCGCTTCCACTTGGGGTTCAGCGCGAGGGCGCGGTTGTTGGCGTCGACCGGCAGGGGGCTCGAGCCGGTGGTGTCAATGCCGATGCCGACGACCTGGTCCCGCGCGAAGCCGCGCTTGCGGGCGGCGGCCGCGAGGGCGGCTTTCACGCTTTTCTCCAATCCGAGCAGGTAGTCGCCCGGATGCTGACGAGCGAGGTGGTGGTCCTTCGGATCGAGCATCACCCCCTGGCGTCCACTGGGGTAAGGGAAAACAGCTGAGCCGAATTCCTCACCGTCCGCACAGCGGACCACAAGAGCCCGCACAGAGCTGGTGCCAAAGTCGATGCCGACGGTGAACATGATGGAGGAAAGCGTGGGGTGGGGCGAAGCTGGCACACTCGGCGTGCGGAGGGCAAGCGTCAGGACTTTACAACCAGCGATCGAGCCAACCGAAGGCCTCCTCCTGAAGCGCCGGCGGGAAGGAGTGGGGCAGGTCGTGGAAGGAGCCGCGAAAGCGTTCGGGCACACCGGCCTTGGCATAGGCGGCGGCGAGTTTGGCGACCGCAGCCTCCATCCCCGCGGTGGGGAACAAGTGATCACGGCGGCACTGCTGCACGAGCAGCGCGCCGGGTGCGTGGAGCGCCGCCACATCGGGCAGGTCGAGGTCGCGGTGCAGGCCGGGGACGTAGACCATCCAGGTGTGGCGCAGGTGGCGGGGTAACTGACGGCCGAACTCGGTCATCCAGCCGGTGATGCAAGCCACGCGGATCCGGGGATCGCAGCCGATGGCCAGCGCGGTACGGAAGCCACCGCCCGAGAGCCCGAGGCAGCCAATGCGGTCCGGATCCACGTCGGACCGGGCCACCAGGTGGTCGACCCCGCGCAGGTCGTCCCAAGCGAGGAGACCCGGCCACGTGAAGCCGGTCGCGGTGATGGCCTTCGCCGTGAGGTGTTCGTAGAAGGAGGCCATCCGGTCGACCGCGGACGTCCACGCGGGCGAGCCGGGGGTGGCGGCGCGGGCGGTGGCGTGGGCGTCCCGCACCTCGGGTTGCACCCGATCGGCGGGCAGTTCCTCCGCCCGGAGGCGGCGTTCGCCGAAGTAGAGCGCGTCGATCACGAGCACGACGTAGCCCCGTCGGGCAAGGGCCTCAGCCCAGGGGCGGCCATAGGTGCCGGCCCGGAACTGCGTGAGAT
>JBEDEF010000436.1:0-5267 GCA_041175845.1 Verrucomicrobiota bacterium | reverse complement strand
CCGGGATCGGGGGCGCATGCGAACCCTGCCGCGAACCCTCCCCCTTATGCTGCTGGCCGCCGTGGGCGTGCTCCCCGCCCAGGTAGCGCCCGCGCCCCGCGCCGCCGACCCGGCGGCCGAGTCCGTCCGGCTCGAGGCCTTCGTCGTCACCGGCTCCAACATCCGCCGCACCGACGCCGAGACCGCGCTGCCCGTGACCGTGCTCGAGCCGGTGGATCTCGAGGCGCGCGGGGCGGCGACGATGGCGGAGCTCTTCGAGACCCTCGGCGTGGCCGAGCCCTCGGCGATCACCGAGATCAACAACGGCCCGCAACTGGCCCGTGGCGACGTCGCCTCCGTCGACCTGCGTGGCATCGGTTCCGGCAGCACCCTCACCCTGCTCAACGGCCGGCGCCTCGTGCCTCATCCGATTTCGATGGCCGAGAACGGCGTGCCCTCCCTTGCGGTGAACATCAACACCGTGCCGCGCGCGCTGATCGAACGCGTCGAGGTCCTGCGCGACGGCGCCTCCGCCATCTATGGCTCGGACGCGGCGGCGGGCGTGATCAACAACCGCGTTTCCCGCACCTACACCGGCCGCCAGCTCACCCTGCGTGGGTCGATGACCCAGCACGGCGGAGCCAATGAGGCGGGCGCGACCTACAGCGCCGGCTTCAAGTCGGGCCGCCTCCACGTCTCGTACTCGCTCGACTACTTCCACCGCGACGCCCTCGCCGCCTCCCAGCGCCGCTTCGCCCGGCAGTTCGACCTGCGCCTCGGCCGCAACCTGCCGGCCCCGTGGAACGGGCAGCCGCTCGTCGACGCGAACGGCACGACGGTCCGCGACAACGACTTCGCCAACACCAACAACGTGAACCAGTGGGGCCAGTGGCAGCGCGGCTTCATCCAGCCCGACTTCCGCACCTTCGTCGGCTCGCGCCCCACCGGCAACGTCGGCATCACCACCGCGACCACGCCGCCCCCTGGCGTCGCCAGCCTCGCCGCCGACGGGATGTTCTACCTCTGGCCCAGCCCGGCCGGCGTTAGCTTCAAGCAGAGTGCCCTGTCTAAGAACATCGACAGCCCGGAGAACGCCACCTACGCGAACTGGAACAAATGGAAGATCCTCGTGCCCGCGACCGACCGCGTGCAGTTCGCCACCTTCGTTGACCGGCCCCTCACCGACCGGGTGGACTTCTTCGGCGACCTCCTCTTCTACCGCGCCTACAGCCGGACCGGTCGCGAGCCCGTCAACTTCAAGAACACCGACGATCCCGGCATCTACCTGCCCGCGGCCAACCCGTGGAACCCGTTCGGCGTCCGCTTTTATCACCCGACGGGCGCGCCCAACGCCGACGGTTCCCCCCGGCTCACCGGCCAGCCGGCCGACGTGTCGCTCTGGACGGGTATCTCGCCGGGACAGAACGCCGACGTCGCCGGCCAGGGCTTCAATCCCCGCGTCACCGAGGTCTGGAGCTACGCTTGGCGCGTGCTCGGTGGTCTCCGCGGCCGCCTCGGCGACTCGTGGGAGTGGGAGAGCGCGCTCGTCGCCTCCGGCGCCCAGACGCATGAGTACGAGCACTTCCAGGTGCGGGAGTCCAAGCTCCGCCGCGCCCTCGCCCGCACCGACCAGACCGCCTTCAACCCCTTCCCGGTCACCTTCAAGGTGGTCAACAACCTGATCACGGTGGACCGGCCCTTCGCGAACCCCGCGCCGGTGCTGGACGAGGTCTACGGCGACGAGGACCGCTTCGGCCGCACCGGCCTGTTCATCTGGGACCTCAAGGCCAACGGCCGCCTTGGGCGGCTCTGGGGCGGCGGCGGCCGCGCGGGCTTCGCCGCGGGCGCGGAGGTCCGTTACGAGACCTACGATGACAAGCGCGCCGTTTACTCCGGACGCAATCCCCCGGGCGCCGGCGCCGAGTACCCGTTCCTGCGCGAGGGCGACAACGACTTCCTCGCCCTCAGCTCCAACGTCCCGATCAGCGCCCAGCAGACCATTTTGGCCGCCTACGCCGAGGTGGCCCTGCCGTTCGTGACCCGTGAGAACCGACGGCCGCTGCTCGAGGCGCTCGAGCTGACGGTTGCCGGCCGCTTCGAGCACTTCTCGATTCATGGGCAGACCACCAAGCCCAAGGCCAGCCTCGTCTGGAAGCCCGCCCCGTGGCTCAAGCTCCGCGGCTCCGCGGCCGAATCCTTCCGCGCGCCGAACCTCGTCCAGACCAACATCACCCCGCTTCGCCGCCAGATCGGCGCCTCTGACCCCTACCGCTCCGAGGTGACCGGACTGACGACCGACGGGTCCGTGCAGCGGGTAGTCTTCCGCCAAGGCAACCAGAACCTCCAGCCGGAGCAGGCCAAGACCTGGCTGGCCGGCTTCGTCCTTGAAGTACCCGCGGTGCGCGGCCTCTCGCTCAACTTCGATTACTACCGTCTGAACCAGAACGACGTGATCGAGAATATCGGCGCCCCTGGCACGCTGTTGCGGGACGAGCTCTACCTCGACCTCGCCACCCAGGCCGCGCTCGCCGCTGGGACGGCGATCGACCGGATCGACCTCGGCTCCGGCACCGCCGGCTACAAGGGCTACGGGTCCGTCGTGCGCCGGCCGGTGACCGACGCCGACCGCGCGGCTTTCGCCGCCTTCAACGCGCGCCAGACCAACCCCGCGGCGCGCCGCGCGCCCGTGGGCGAGGTGGAGAGCATCATCGACAACTACATCAACCTCAGCGGCCGCGACCTCGAGGGCTACGAGGTTGGCGTGCAGTGGCGCGGCCCGCGCACCCGCTTCGGCGCGTTGAGCTTCAACGGGGACGTCACGCGCTACCTCCGCCGCCAGTCCCAGGGTGACCCGGCCGCTCCGGTGCTCAACGAATTGGATCGCAACGGCCGGGTCCGCTGGCGCGCCAGCGCCTCGCTGACTTGGCGCCACGCGGGCTGGTCCGCGGGCTGGTTCACCAGTTACTTCCATTCGTTCGTCGACCTTTCCGCCGCGACCACGGAGGCCGTCTACCGCGCGCTGGGCCAGCCGGACTACATCCGGGTGTTCAACGACAACGGCATCACCCGCTACGTGCTGCGCGTGGATCCGGTCTTCAACCACAACGCCTGGCTCGCCTACCGGTTCGACCGTGAGACGCGGGACTGGCGCCGCGGCCTGTCGCTGCGCCTCGGCCTCAACAACGTCCTCGACACTGAGCCCTCGCTGGCCGACGAGACCTACGGGTTCGCCGGCGGCTCCGCCAACCCGCGCGGCCGCCAGGCCACCTTCGAGATCACCAAGCGCTTCTAATTCCCATGCCCCGCTCCCTCCTCCTGCCCCTGCTCATCACCCTAGGCACCCTAGCGGCCTCGGCCGCACCCAGGCCCCACCCGGACACCTCTGGCTGGCAGCCGCTCGTCGCCGCCGACCTCGCCGACGCGAACCTCAAACCCGGCAGCTGGGTCTGGGACCAGGGATTGCTCGTCGCCCGCACCCACGACACCCTTTGGACCAAACGGCCCTACGGGGACTTCATCCTGGACCTCGAGTTCAAGGTCGCCGCTGAGTCCAACAGCGGTGTCTTCCTCCGCTCCGGGGACACCAGCAAGGTGCTTGCGGCGCTCGAGATCCAGGTGCACGAGAGCGCGGACTCCGCCCTCTACGGGGAGGTCGGCTCGATCTACAACGCGAAGGCCCCCGCGCGGAAGATGGCCCGCCCGACGGGGGAGTGGAACCGCTTCACCATCACCTGCCGCGGAAGCCAGGTTTCGCTGATCTTCAACGGCGAGGAGGTTTACGCGGTCGACCTCGAGGACTGGAAGGAGGCCCGGCGTAACCCGGACGGCACCGCCAACAAGTTCCCGGTCGCGCTGCGCGAGTTCAGCCGCCGGGGGCCGATCGGGCTGCAGGGCCTGCACGGCAAGGCGCAGGCCCCGGTCTGGTACCGCAACCTCCGGATCCGCGAGCTCCCCTGAGCCACTGCCGATGCGCCCCGCGACCTGGATCCTCGCTGCCCTCGCCCTCGTGTCGCCCGCCCGCGCCGTTGAGATCGTCGCACATCGCGGCGCTTCCCATGACGCGCCGGAGAATACCCTCGCGGCCCAGCTGCTGGCCTGGGAACAGGGCGCGGACCTGGTTGAGACGGACGTTCACCTGACGCGCGACGGCGAGCTGATCGTCATCCACGACAAGACCACGCCGCGCACCACCGGCCGTCCGGGCGTCGTGGCCGAGCTCACGCTGGCGGAACTACGCTCCTACGACGCCGGGTCGTGGAAGGACCCGCGTTTTCGCGGCGAGCGCCTGCCGACCCTCGACGAGCAGCTCACGCGCATCCCCGCGGGCAAGCGGATGCTGGTCGAGCTGAAGATCGGGCCGGAGATCGTGCCCGCGCTCGCCCGCAGCCTCGCGCGTTGCGGCGCCACGCCGGCGACCGTGACCCTGATCAGCTTCAACGCTGCGACCCTGCGCGAGGTCCGGCGCGCCCTGCCTGCGTATCGTACTTTGTACTTGATGGGCTACAAGGCGCCCGCGCCGGGTGATCCCAAGGCCAAGGCGCCGCCCCGGATCGAAGAAGTGATCGCCGAGGCCCTTGCGGCTGGCTTCTCCGGCCTCGATCTTCAGCACACGTGGCCCCTGACCTCTGATGAAGTCGCGCGCATCCGGGCCGCGGGCTTGGAGCTCCACGTCTGGACGGTAGATGACCTCGCGGTGGCGCGCCGCTGGATCAATCTCGGTGTCGCGAGCATCACCACCAACCGGCCGGGCTGGCTCCGCGCCGAGCTGGTCCGGTAATTCCTCCCGCCATGTTTTCCTTCCTGCGTCCTGCCCCGGCCGCTTCGGAGCTGCCCGCGGAGCGAGTTGACCCCGAGTACCGCCGCCTGCGCTGGCAGGTTTTCACCGGCATTTTCATCGGCTACGCGGCGTTCTACCTGGTACGGAAAAACTTCGCCCTCGCCATCCCCGACATCCTCAAGGAGCACCCCGAGTACACCAAGGCGGCGCTAGGCTCGGCAATGACCGGCCTGTCCGTCGCCTATGGCGTCTCCAAGTTTATCATGGGTTCGGTGTCGGACCGGAGCAACCCGCGCTGGTTTATGACGCTTGGGTTGCTGCTGACGGCGGGGGTGACCTTCGCCTTCGGGACGATCCCGGCGATCTACGGTTCGCTCACGGCCATGATTTTGCTGCAGACCCTCAACGGCTGGGTCAACGGCATGGGCTGGCCGCCGTGCGGTAAGACGATGGTGCACTGGTGGAGCACGAAGGAGCGCGGGGTGATCGTCTCGCTCTGGAACGTGGCCCA
>JBEDEF010000435.1:0-10064 GCA_041175845.1 Verrucomicrobiota bacterium | reverse complement strand
CACCACCCTCGTGACCATCGTGGCCCGGGTGGGCCTGGGCGACCGTGGCGGAAAGCAGCAGGAGCGACGCGGCGGAACGGGCGGAAAGGGACTTCATCGTGCGCCGATACAGCAGGAGCCGTTCCGCTTCGCCAACAAAAAAGTGCAGGCCGCGCACGCGGCACGCACCGCCCGAAAAAAAACCGCCGTCCCGGATAGGGACGGCGGCGAAAGTTGCGCGAGGACTGAAAAGGATCAGCGCTTGGAGAACTGGAACCGCTTGCGGGCGCCCGGCTGACCGGCCTTCTTGCGCTCCTTCTCGCGCGGATCGCGCTTGAGGAAACCGTTCTTCTTCAGCTTCGGCCGGTGCTCGGCGTTGAGCTTCTGCAGCGCCCGGGCGATGCCGTGCGCCACCGCGCCGGCCTGCCCGGCGACGCCGCCGCCAGCGACGTTCACGGTGACATCAATCTTGTCCTTGAGCTCCACCGTGAGCAGGGGGGCGTAGGCTTGCTTGGCAAAATTCTCGTGGGAGAAGTAGTCGTCGAAGGTGCGGCCGTTGACGGTCAGTTTGCCGGAGCCCTCGGTCAGGCGCACACGGGCGGTCGAGGTCTTGCGGCGGCCGGTGCCGAGGAACACGGTGGCGGGAGAGGCAGCGCTCATAGCGGTCGGTAGGAGGGGTTCAGACGGTGATCTTCTGCGGCGCGTTGGCCTCGTGGGTGTGGGCGGTGCCGGCGAACACGCGCAGCTTACGCAACATCTTCGCGGCAATGATGTTCTTCGGGAGCATCCCCTTGACCGCGTGCTCAATAATGAACTCCGGGTGACGCGCGCGCATCAGGGAAACCTTCCGGTAGCTTTCCCCGCCGACGAAGCCGGAGAAGAACATGTACTCGTTGGATTCCTCCTTGCGGCCGGTGAGGACGACCTTCTCGGCGTTGATCACCACGACGAAGTCACCCGTATCCACGCTCGGAGTGTAGCTCGGCTTGTGACGGCCCCGGATGATATTGGCGGCCTTCACGGCGAGGCGTCCGAGCGGCACGCCCGCGGCATCGATGAGATACCACTTGGGCTGCACTGCCTCCTTCTTGGCGAGGAACGTTTTCATGCGAAAAGAGGTCAAGGGCTAAGGTCCGCCCCGTGGGTGTCAACCGAGTTTTGGGTGGAAATGCACCAGACTCCCGCCTGACCGCCGCCCGACCCGCCTGCGGCCTTGTTTCCCCGGGCGCCCGGGACCAGCCTTCACCCATGTCCTCCCCTTGCCTGCCCGCCCGCCGCGCGCTCGCCGCCGCCGGCCTGCTCGGCCTGACCGGCGTGGCCCTCGGCGCCCTCGGGGCGCACGCCCTCAAGGACACGCTGACAGCCCGGGGCATGGAGGCGGTTTGGGCGACAGCCGCCCAGTATCAGCTTGGCCACGCCCTCGCCCTCGCGGCGCTGGCGGCCTGGCTGCGCGGGGAAGATACCCCCGGCGGCGGACTGGCGTGGGTGACGCGCTGCTGGACGGCGGGGACCCTGCTGTTCTCGGGCTCACTCTACCTTCTCGCCCTCGGCGGCCCGCGCTGGCTCGGACCGGTCACCCCGCTGGGCGGGATCGCGTTGCTCGCCGGCTGGCTGCTCCTCACGCTCGCCGCCCTGCGCGGTCGCCGAACGGAATGAACGCTCCCCTGCCCGTACCACCGGACCTGCAGGCAATGCTCACCGCGGTCCGTCGTGTCGGTCGACCGCGGATCGTGGGCGGCGGCGTGCGCGACTGGCTGCTGGGCCTGGCACCCAAGGACCTCGACGTGGAGGTGGGCGGCGTCGATTTCGAGACGCTGCACCGGGCGCTCGCGCCGTTCGGATCCACGGACGTCGTCGGCCGGAGTTTCGGGGTGATCAAGGTGCGCAGCGCCGCCTCGGGCACGGAGTACGATTTTTCCCTGCCGCGCCGCGAGTCGAAGACCGGGGCGGGCCACCGGGGTTTCGCGGTGGCGCCGGAGCCCGGACTTGGGGACGCGGAAGCAGCCGCGCGGCGAGACTTCACGCTCAACGCCATCGCCTATGATCCGTTTGCCGACGCGATCATCGATCCGCACGGGGGGCGCGCCGATCTGGCCCGCCGCGTCCTACGCCACACCGGACCGGCCTTCGCGGAGGACCCCCTGCGGGTGTTGCGCGGATTCCAGTTGGCGGCGCGGTTCGATCTGACCCTCGCTCCGGAAACGGCCGCCGTGTGCCGGGCCATTGCGCCGGCCTTTGGTGAACTGCCCGTCGAACGGGTTTGGGGCGAATGGGAGAAGTGGGCCGCCAAGGCGCAGCGGCCCTCGCGAGGTCTCGCCGTGCTGGAGGAGACCGGCTGGCTCGCGCATTTTCCGGAAGTTTCCGCCCTGCGCGGCACCCCGCAGGATCCAACATGGCACCCTGAGGGCGATGTCTTCGTGCACACGGGGCATTGCCTGGACGCGCTGGTCCGCCTCCCCGGCTGGCAGGAGCGGGACACCAGCGGGCGCGTCCTGCTGACGCTGGCCGTGCTGGCCCACGATTTCGGCAAGCCAGCGACGACCGTGCGGACGGAACGACCCGGGGGCGCGCGCTGGACCAGCCCCGGACACGAGGCGGCCGGAGGTCCTCCTACCGAGGCCTTCCTGGCGCGACTGGGAGCGCCGACGCGATACCTCGCGCCGGTGCGGACGCTGGTGGTCAACCACCTCGCGCACCATCACGGCCAGGGCGAGTTCTCCGATTCCGCGGTGCGCCGGCTCGCCCGCCGGCTGGCGCCGGCCACGGTCGACGAGTTGGCGCTGGTGATGCGGGCGGACGCGGAGGGCCGGCCGCCGCTGCCCGCGACCAAGGTGCACGCGCGCATCGACGCCCTGCTGGAACGAGCTCGCACCCTTGCGCTCGAGCAGCTCGCGCCCCGGCCGATCCTGCTCGGACGGCACCTCATCGCGCTGGGACTGCCGCCGGGACCGCGCTTCCGCGGGCTCTTGGACGCCGCGTTCGAGGCCCAACTCGACGGAGCGTTTTTCGACGAAGCGGGCGCGGTCGCGTGGGCGCAGCCGCGGCTGACCCTGGAAGATCCGCCCACCGGCGCGGCCTAGCGGGCCGTCCAACCGCCGTCGACCGGCAGGGCCGTGCCAGTCACGTAGCTCGCGCCGGGGCTGGCGAGGAAGAGCGCGGCGGCCTGGATCTCCTCCAGCCGCCCCCAGCGGCCGAGCGCCGTCGCGCCGATGAGGTCGCGCCGCGTCTGTTCGGTGTCAGCAATGGCCCGGTTCATCTCAGTGAGGAAAGGTCCCGGGCAGAGGGCGTTAACGGTGATGCCGTCCGCGGCGGTCTCGAGGGCGAGCGTCCGGGTGAGCTGGATGACGGCCCCCTTGCTGGCGCTGTAAGGCGTGCGCCCGGCGAGACCAACCAGGCCGAGGGCGCTGGCGACATTGATGATCCGGCCCCAGCCGCGGGCGCGCATCCCGGTCAGCACGGCGCGGCAAGCCAGCCAAGTGCCGGTGACATTAACCGTCATCACCTGCTCGAACTGAGCGGGGGTGAGCTCCGCGATCGGGCCGCGGACGTTGATGCCCGCACTGTTGATCAAGATGTCGACGCGGCCCAGCGCCTGTTCCGCGACGGACACCAACCGTTCCACTTGGCTGGCGTCGGTAACGTCGGCGGCAGCGCCGAACGCCCGGCGGCCGAAATCGCGCGCGAGGCCGGCGGCGGCGGCTTCCGCCTCGGACCGGTGACGGCTGGCGAGCATCACGTCGGCGCCGGCGGAGGCGAGGCCGGCCGCCATCGCGAGCCCGAGGCCGCGCGAACCGCCCGTGACGAGAGCCGTACGACCGCGGAGATCAAAGAGCCGGATGCCCGGTAGTGGTTCGGAAACGGAGTCCACAGGCGAGCGGCGACGCGGGCCGGGGGAAGTACGGCTCAGAACGAGCGGCGTACGGCGGCATAACCGAAGCGGCCGCCCGGGCGCCCGACGAGCCCCTGGTTGTAGCCGACACCCGCGTAATCGAGCGGCGGCTCCTTGTTGAGGATGTTTTCCAGCCCAACCGTGAGCCGCAGGTCACCGAGGCGCGAACGTTTGTCGAAGGCGTAGCTCACGCTGCCGCTGAGGGTGTAGTATCGCGCCACCTCCCAACCGTCGAGGCGGAGGCTGCGGTGACGGTGGATGTAGTTGAAGGCGAGGTTCGCACCCCAGGAGCGGTTCTGCCAGAGGACGGAGGACTGGCCACGGTAGCGGGGCAGATCGCGGCCGGGCCGCTGCACGATCGGGTCGTTCTGGAAGCGCCGGGTGGCGTAGAAGGCGTTGTAGGTCCAATTGCTGGCGACCACGAAGTTGCCCACACCGTCAACCCGGAGCCGGTACCGCAGCCCGTAGTCGTAGTACCGGATCATCTGCTGCGAGAGGTTGACCGCGGAGTCCGTGATGAACCGGATGCGGCCGGGCACCGTGACCGTTTCGCCCGGCGCGACCGCGCGCGTGGCCCCACCGGCGCCGGCGAGGATGCTGATGTTGCCCGTGGTGGTATTGGTGTAGGTCTCGGACTGCGGATCGCGCACGACGAGATCACCGGTGCTGGTGAGCTCGTTCTGGCGGATGAACGTGGTCCCGAGGCCGGAGGTGATGAGGTTCTTCTGCTCGATCACGCCGTGGGTAAACTCGAGCGAGAGCCCGCGCAGGCGGCGGCCGGGCACGTCAAACACGAAGCCGGCCTGCTTGGTGATGCCATCCTCGGGCTGCAGCAGGCGGTTGCCAGACGTCTTCACCAGCCGCTGGTACGTGCTGGCGTCCACCGGATCGCCGGTCAGGGCCTGCGGGCGGCGGAGGTCAGGCAGGCCGCTCACGAGGCCCTCGCGGACGCCGCCGTAGAGCTGGGGCAGCGTGGGCGAGCGGAACGTCTCGCTGTAAGAACCGCGGAGCAGGAGGCTGCGGACGGGCCGGAGGGCGAGGCGCACGCCGGGCTTGAGGCCGCTGTCGTAGCCGTCGCTGAAACGCTCAAAGCGGGCGGCGCCGCTGAGGTCAGCGCTGTGGGTCCAGCGGAAATGCCCGGCCTTGACGAGGGGGACGCGCAGTTCGGCGGAAGCGGCGTCGACCGTGCGGCTGGCACGGGTGGGATCGGCAAGGCGCACCTGCCCGATGATGTCGTTCAGGGTGGTCGAGAGCGGGTCGTCGGCGGAATTGAAGTTCTCGCCGCGGTGCTGGAACCCGGCCGCGGCGCCGACGCGGCCCCACGGCAGGGTGAAGAGCTCGGTGGTGGTGACGCGGCCGTCGACGAGGAGCGTGTCGGCATCACCGGCCTTCTGGGTGCGGACCTTGATGCTCTCAACGGTGGCGGGGTCGTTGCGGAAGCCGGGGCCGCCGAAGATGTTGAAGGCGTCGGGGGTGGTCTTCGCGAGCGCGGCCCGGAGCTTGCTCTCGCTGATCGCGTTGAGGGTGACGTCGCGGGACTCGTTACGCGTGTAGGACCAGCCGAGGTCCCAGTCAAAGCGGCCGAGGGCGACGCCGCGGAGGCCGAGCCGGTAGCCTTGGGAATCGCTGGTGATGCGGGCGATGCGGGGGCCAACCTCGAGGGGCCGGTAGGTGAAGGCGACGGGGATGCCGAACGGGTTGTAGTAATTCGTCGCGGGAACCAGAATGTCGTTGTCGCCGGCGGTCGAGGCAGGCGACGGGGCGAGGCGGGTCTCGGCCTGGATGCGGCCGAACATCACGGCAGCCTCGAGGGTCATCCGCCACGGCAGGTCCCAGCCGAGGCCGAGGCTCAGGTTGCGGGTGGAGCGCTCGGGGACATTCCAGACGAAGGGCTGGAAATTGTAGGAGTTGCTGAAGGGCCCGGCGGGGTAGGCCCGGGGGACGAAGTCGCCTGCCACCGGGCGGGCGGGATTGTTGCCGCGCGGTACCGAAGCGTAGTTGCCGGAGGAGCCGAGCACGCCGGCGGCGACGCCGCCCGTGCCGGGGAGGAAGGCGGAGGTCTGCCCGGTGAGAGGGTTGCGGATCGCGGCAGCGGTGAGGCCGTTGCTCGCCAGCTGGGAGGCGGTGGGCACGCCGACCGTGGCGTAGGGGCCGGTGCCGGAGCGAAAGTCGAAGGAACTCGTCGCGGTGGCGGTGGGCCGCAGCGACGAGGCGTACTTCACGGCGTCGTAGGCCCGCCAGCGCTCGGTCTGGTCGGCATCGGCCGAGAAGGGCTGGTCGGTGGCGGCGTTGGCGTGCCGGGAGGTGTAGGCTGCGTTGACGTTGATGCGCAGGCCCTTCACCCGCGTGCCGGCGAAGAGGGAGTAGGACTGCTCGGCGCCATCGGTGTTGAAGTAGTTGCCGTAACGGGCGGTGAGTTCGAGGCCGACGTGGTCCTGGCGCGTGATGATATTGATCACGCCGGCGGTGGCATCGGAACCATAGACGGCGGAGGCGCCGTCCTTGAGCACCTCAACGCGCTCGATGCTCGAGACGGGGATGCGGTTGAGGTCGACGAAGACCGTGCCGCCGCTGCTGATGCCGTTGGGCGCCATCCGCCGGCCGTCGACGAGGACGAGCGTGTTGTTGGGTCCGAGGAAACGGAGGTCGATCGCGGAGGCGCCACGCACGAAGGTGGTCGTGCCGCCCTCGTTGATCCCGAGGTTGGTCGCCTCGGGGATATCGCGCATGATGTCGGTGAGGTTATCGAAGCCGGACAGGTCGATCTCCTCGCGGGTGATCAGCTTCAGGGGCGAGGGGCCCTCGACCTCGGCCTGCTTGATCAGCGAGCCGGTGACCTCGAAACGCTCGAGTTGGGCGGGCGGCGGCGCGCCGGGGCCAGTTTGGGCCGCGAGGGAAGCCGTGGCGGCGAGCAGCGAACACAGGAGGCGGCGGGACGGAAGCGAAGGGGAGGGCATCGACGGAGGTGGGGAACGACGCGGTGCGGGACGCGCGCAGGCTGCAACCGCGTGCCCGGCGGAGGCAAACCTGGAAAAAAAACGGGGCGGCCGGTTAAACCGGCCGCCCCGGGAAGGGAACGGAGAGATCGCGCGAGAGCCTTAGAAGCTCTTGCGGACCGACATGTACAGGAACCGGCCCATCGGGCGGGAGACGTAGCCGCTCTCGTACCCGATCGAATCGTAGTAGAGGGGCGGCTCTCGATCGAACATGTTGTCGATGCCGATGGTGACGCGGGTGTTGTTCAGGTACGGGCTCAGGCCGGCGGGAATATCCCAGCCGTAGAACGCGTTATAGGTGTAGTAGGCGTCCACCTCATAGCCGTCCCGGTTGATGTCGCTGTAGGAGGCAATGTGGTTGTTGGTGATGCCGGCGCTGTGCTCCTTGCGGGTCCAGAGCAGGCTGGTCTGGAGGCGGGTGCGGGGGAAGCCGTCGCGGCCGGCGAGGTTCGCGGGGTTCACCGTGCGGGTGAAGCCGTAGAACTTCAGGTAGGTGGCGTTGCTACGGAGGCTGAACTGGCCGAAGTCGGTGGTCCGCTTGCGGTAGTTCACCTCGAAGTCATAGCCCTCAACCTTCTGGAAGGCCAGGTTGACCACGCTGTCGCTGATGTAGCGGATGCGGCCGGGGACCGTGACGGTCTGGCCCGGGGCGACCGGCGAGACGGCGCCGTTCGGACCGGACAACACGTTGATCGGGTTCGCCGTCCGGTTGGTGTAGGTCTCAGTGCCCGGGTCGCGGACCACGAGGTCCTCGGTGCCGCCGCCCACCTCGTTCTGGCGGATGAAGCCAGTGCCGACCGAGGTGATAATGTTGCTCTGCTCGATATGGAAGAACGAGGCGCCGAGCGACAGGCCTTGGAGGGCCTTGACCGGAACATCGTACACGAAGCCGTACTGCCAGCCCTTCGCGTTCTCGGGCGTCAGGTTCGGGTTGCCGCCGGCGCGCACGAGGCGCTGGGTGGCGGCGCCGTCGAACGGATCACCGGTGAGCAGCTGCGGACGACGGAGGTCGGCGAGGCCGTTGGGGAGCGACTCGCGCACGCCGCCGTAGAGCTGGGGCAGCGTCGGGGAACGGAAGGCCTCGTTGTAGGTGCCGCGGAGCATCAGGGACTTCACCGGCTGCCAGCGCACGCCGACATAGGGCGTCAGGCCGGAGTCATAGCCGTCGGAGAACTGCTCGTAGCGGCCGGCGAGGGTGAGCTCGAGGCGGTTGATGCCCGCGAGGGTACCCGCCTTGACGAGCGGGGCGTTGAGCTCGATGGCGCCGGACTTCACACGGCGGCTGGCGTCGGTGGAGTTGGCGAGACGGACTTGGCCGATGATGTCATCGAGGGTGGTCGAGATGGCGTCGTTGGCCTCGCCGAACTTCTCCTTGCGCCACTCGAGGAGGACCGCGCCGCCGAGGGCACCCGTGGGGAGCTGGGCGATCTCGCCGGACAGCTGGGCGTGCCAGAGGTCCTGCGTGGAGTAGCCACCCTTCTGGGTGGTCACCCGAATGCCATCGAGGACGTTCTTCGGGTTCCGGTAGGAAGCGCCGCCGAAGATGTTGAGGGCGTCCGGGGTGCTCTTCGCGAGGGCGGCCCGGAGGCGGCTCTCGGAGATCGCATTCTTGGTCTGGTCGACGACCTTGTCGTTGTCGTACGAGTAGTAGATGTCCCAGTTCCAGCGGTCGAGGATGCTGCCCTTGGCGCCGGCCACCAGGCGCCAGGAGTCGTTGGTGATGTCGGCCATGCGGGGGCCGATGTCGACCGGGCGGTAGTTGAACGCGACGTCGACGCCGAAGGGATTCCAGTAGTTCGTCTTCGGGACGATGATGTTGTTATCACCCGCGGTCGAGATGGGGGAAGGCGCCAGCTCGATGTGGGACTTGTTCTGCTGGTAGGCGGTCTCGACGTAGAACGAGACGTCCTTCGTCAGGTCGTAGCGGAACGTGGTGTTGATGCCGAGGCGCTCGGTCGAGGGGGTGAGCCAGACGAACTCCTGGAAGTTGTAGAGGTTCGACGGGCTGCCCTGGGGGACGAGGCGCTGCGGCTCGAACGTGGCCGCGCCCACGGCGCTGAAGGCGCCGCCGGAGGGGTTGCGGTTCGCGCTGGTGAAGCTTGGGGAGGCCGAGGCGAGCGTGCCGGCCGCGACGCCACCGGTGCCAGGGAGGCGGGTGATGGCGGTGCCCGCGGCGAGGCCGGGGATGTTGACGCCGTTCACGCCGTTGACCTGGCCGGCGGCGGCGCCGGTCAGGCCGATGCGGGCCTGCGGGCCGGTGCCGGAGCGCAGGTCGAAGGCGCCGGCGGCGACGTTGTCCGCGTAGGCCGGGCCCCGGGCCGCGAAGCGGGCGGAGAGGTCGGCGTTGTTGGCGAACGAGGTGTCGGACGCGCGGAGGGCGGCGCGCTCGAAGTACGAGATGCCGACGGTGGCGCTGGCCTTGCCGCTGGCGGCGCCGCCGAAGAAGGAATAGGTCTTCTCCGCGACGTCGGTCTTCAGGGAATTGCCGTAGCTGACGCCCACCTCGGCGCCGGAGTAGTCCTTGCGCAGGATGACGTTGACCACGCCCGCGGTGGCGTCGGCGCCGTAGATGGCGGAGGCGCCGTCCTTGAGCACCTCGACGCGCTCGACCATCGCGATCGGGAAGCGGTTGAGGTCGACGAACACCGTGCCGCCGGAGTTGTTGCCCGTGGGGGCGACGCGACGGCCATTGACGATGACGAGGGTGTTGTTGGCGCCGAGGCCACGGAGGTCGAGGGCGGTGGAGCCGCGGACCGCGGTGATCGTGCCGGCCTCGTTGATGCCGATGTTACCACCCTCGGGGAGCTCGCGGAGGAGGTCGGTCAGGTTGGTGCGGCCGGAGACATCAATCTCCGCGCGGCTGATGATCTTGATCGGAGAGGGTCCTTCGACCTCGGCCCGCTTGATGTTGGAGCCGGTGACCTCGAACTTCTCCAGCTTGATCGGGGCGTTTTCCTTCTTTTCGGAGTTCGCGGCTTGAGCCCAGACAAGACTGGCGCCCGCGGAACCCGCCAGCACGCAGCGCAAGACTGCGACGGTCAGTTTTCTCATGGTGGTTTGGTTGGTTGGGAGGATGGAATCCCGACAAGGGGGGCCGGAATCCGATTATGAACACCTGAGTGAAATCTAGGTTACGTTCCCAACGCAACGCCCAACTTTTGCCGTCGGCCGGCATTTGACTCCCCGGGCCAAGCCCGCTC
>JBEDEF010000434.1:0-11159 GCA_041175845.1 Verrucomicrobiota bacterium | reverse complement strand
GGACATCAAGATCGATTCCGTGCGGCCGCCGCTCTGGAGGCCGAAGTGCGTGCCGCGGTCCCAGACCAAGTTGAACTCCACGTAGCGGCCGCGTCGGTAGAGTTGGAAGCTCCGCTCGCGTTCCCCGAAGGCTTGGTGCTTGCGCCGAGCGACGATGGGACGGTAGGCCGGCAGGTACGCGTCGCCCACGGCGCGCAGGAGGGCGAACGAGCGCTCAAATCCTGGCGCGTTGTAATCGTCAAAGAAGATGCCGCCGATGCCGCGGGGTTCGCCGCGGTGACGCAGGAAGAAGTAGCGGTCGCAGGCCTCCTTGAAGCGTGGATACAGTTCCTCGCCGAACGGCGCCACCGCCGCGCGCGCGGTCCGGTGCCAGTGCACCGCGTCCTCCTCGTGTCCGTAGTAAGGGGTGAGGTCGAAGCCGCCGCCGAACCACCAGGCCGGCTCGCCTCCCGCGGGATCCGTGGCGAGGAAGAAGCGCACGTTGGCGTGGCTCGTCGGCACGTGGGGGTTGCGCGGGTGAATCACGAGGGAGACACCGAGCGCTTCCCACGGTCGGCCCGCCAGTTCGGGCCGGTGGGCCGTGGCGGAAGCGGGCAGGCGCTCGCCGCGCACGTGGGAGAAGGCGACCCCGGCCTTCTCGAACACCGCACCCTCGGCCAGCAGGCGCGTACGGCCGCCGCCGCCCTCCGGGCGCACCCACTCGTCGCTCTTAAACGCTGCGTTTCCACCGTCCTCCGCCAATAACCCGGCGCAGATCTCCTCCTGCAGACGGAGCAGGTAGGCGCGGACGGCGGCGGCATCGGGCGGCATAGCAGGCGGGGAGCGTGGATCCGGGCCCGCGGGAGGCAACACCTCTTCCGGCAGGCTTGACGGCTTTGCTAGGTTTCCGGTCGACACGCCCCTTGCGGGCCGACTCCCTCCTGTTTCTCGATGCCCTCCGCCGTCCTCACCACCGTGGCCGCCACCGGCTTCACGGTGGCCTTCTTCCATGCCGCCATCCCGACGCACTGGCTGCCTTTTGTGCTGGTGGCGCGGGAACGCGGCTGGTCGCGCGGGCGCACCCTTGCGGTGGCTTCGCTGGCGGGACTCGGGCACGTTGCTCTGACCAGCCTGCTCGGGTTGGGCGTTGCGTGGTTCGGTTTTCAGCTGGAGGAACGCGTCGGCGCCTTCTCGTGGCTTGCGGGTGGGATGCTCGGTGCCTTCGGGCTGTACTATGGGTGGCGGCAGCTGAGTGGCCGAGGCATCTGCCATCACGCGACTCCGGGGAGCGCGCACCACCCGAGCGAGCGCTGCGGGCACGAGGCCGAGGACAGCCACTGGCAGGAAGAACTGCGCGCCAGCCCCCTGGTTTCCGCCCGCACCGGGGAGATGGCGGCGGTGGGCGGGCTTTTCGTGATGCTGACGCTCTCCCCGTGCGAGGCCTTCCTCGGCGTTTATCTTTCTGGAGTGCAGTTCGGGTGGCGCGGCTTCGTCGTACTGAGCGTGATCCTTGCCGTCGCGACGCTCGGCGGCATGACCCTCTTCACCTGGCTGGCGCTGCTGGGTTTCGACAAGGTGCGCCTCCGGAGCTTCGAACGTTACGAGGCAGGGTTGCTCGCGCTGGTCTTCGGGCTCCTCGCAGTGGTGGTACTTGCGCTGGATCACGGGCATGAGCATTGACCACCGGCCCAACGGGGGAACGGCCAAAGCCGGGGCCGTACCGGTCCCCCGCCTGCTCTGGGGCTGCTTGGCAGTGGTGCTGCTTGCTTCCTGGGCCGGCTCGCTCGTGCAATCGTCGGGCGGCGCGGTGCAGGTCCGCGGGCTCGTGCTCCCGGCGCAGAACGGCCAGTGGATCGCGGCCGATCTCTTCCGGCCTCGCACTGCCACCGCCGCGCGGCCGGCGCCGCTGGTGGTGGTCGTTCCGGGTTTTCAGCGATCGAAGGAGACGCAAGCCAACATCTCGCTCGAGCTGGCGCGCCGCGGGGTGGTGGTGATCGCGCTCGACCCCTCCGCGCAGGGCGGATCCAGCGCCTCGCTCAGCACGCGGGCCGCCACGGAGGAGGGCTACGGCCTCTTCGCGGTGATCGATTACGCGGCCACCGGGGTGCTGAACTACGTCGACCGTAGCCGGATGGCCGCGACCGGGCATTCTGCCGGCGGCAACGCGGCCCTCCTCGCGGCCAGTCATTTTGGCCGCGAGGCCGAGCGGACGGGAAAGCCGGGTAAACTGCACTCCGTCTTTATCTCCGGCTATGTTCTGACCCTGACCGAGCGTACGTTGCGCCCGGTGCGTTCGCACCTCGGGATCAGTTACGCGCTTTACGATGAAGGTGCCTACCGCAACGAACTGGGCCACGGGGACCTGCGCCGCGCGCCCGAGGCACTGCGTGCGGTGCGCTCCGGGCTGGGCCCGGCCGGCCAGACGCTGACTGAGATCGAGCCCGCCCGCTATTACGGCGCCGACGCAGAACGCACGCTCCGGGTCGTCTACAACGAGCCGCTGCTGCATCCGTTTCAGCCTTACAGCGTCGAGGCGACCGCCAACCAGCTGGAGTTTTTCATCCGCACGTTGGGACTGAAAGACGTCCCCGGCCCGCGCGATCAGGTCTGGTTCTGGAAGGACCTCTGCGGAGTGCTCGCCCTGGCCGCGGCCCTTACGGCGCTCGTGCCGCTGGCGCGTTGGCTGCTCGCCGCGTTGCCCGCATTCGCCACGCTGGTCCGGCCGGTGCCACCCGCGCCCCCGCTGCCAACCGGGTCCCGCCGCGCGGCGCTCTGGGCGCTCGTGGGGCTGGGCGCGATCATTGCCGGGTTCTCATATAGCCCGCTCGCGGAGCTGTCGCAGCGTCTCTTCCCGGAGGCCTCAGGCCGGACGCTGACGTGGTTTTTTCCCCAGCGGATGAACAACGCCCTGATGCTTTGGGCGCTGGTGAACGGGATCGTGGGATTTGTGCTGTTTTGGGTGGCGCGCGCACGGCGAAGGCAGCATTCCGATGCCGAGTACGGCGAGCCCGTTTGGCGGATCTCCGGCGCCGAGTTCCGGCGCACGGCTATCCTCGCGGTGATCCTCTGGGGCGCCTTCTTCCTCATCCTCGCGGGAGTGCATGCGGTGTTCCACGTCGATTACCGCTTCCTGTTCTTTGGGGCTCGTCCCATCGCTCCCTCGATTGTCGCGCTGCTGCCGATGTACGTGCCCGCTTTTTTGGTCTTCTTCCTGGCGAATTCCCTGCGGGTGAACGGGGCCCTGCGTTTCGCCGGCGAGCCGGAGTGGCGCAGCCTATTCCGGGCGGGTTTGGCCAACTCCCTGGGCCTGCTGCTCATCCTCGGGGTCCAGTACGCCACCTTTGCGGCCACCGGTACGGTGCGCTGGACGGACGGCTGGCTCTACGTGAACCTGCTCTTCGCGGTGGTGCCGATCATGTTCGTACTGCCCTATTTCAACCGCTTCTTTTTCCGCCTGACCGGCCGGATCTACCTCGGTCCGCTGACGATGGTGCTCATTTTCATCTCCTTACTCTTGTCGAACACGGTGTGTTACCTCCCGTTCTGACCCACACATGTACTCCCGCCTCCTGGCCTGCCTGATCCCGGTCGCTGCAGCCTTTGCCGCCCCGGCGCCCGCCCCCCTCCGTTCCGCCTTGGTTTTTCACGCGCCCTACGACTCCACGGCGGATGCGGTCGTAGCCCGGGGAGACCCACGGGTGTACACCGCGGCCGATCGGGCCAAACGCGCGGGCGCGCCGGCCGGGCTGCCTGCCGGCGATGAGGTCCGAATCGTGGCTGACGCCGGGCGGTTCGGCGGTGCCCTGGAGTTTCGCCGCAAGATCAAATCTCAGGTTTTCTACCGCGGTGGTGAGAATCTCGGTTATCAACCGAAGGAGTGGCAGGGGAGCGTGTCACTTTGGCTGCGGTTGGACCCGGACCGCGACCTTGAGCCGGGGTACTGCGATCCCTTCCAGTTCGTCGGCCAAGCGTGGAACGAGGGCAACCTGTTCATCGAGTTCAGCAAGGATCACACCCCGCGGCACTTCCGGTTCGCGATCATGGCGGTCACCCGGTTTTGGAACCCGCACAATCGCAAATGGGAGGAGATGCCCGAGCCGGAGCGCCCGATGGTCGCGGTGCACCGCCCGCCCTTCACCCGGGATCGGTGGACGCACGTGCTGGTCACCTTCGCGCGGATCAACTCCGGCGCCCCGGACGGCCGCGGCACCCTCTACCTTGACGGCGTGCGTCAGGGGACGTTCACGGGGTGGAACCACACCTTCAATTGGGACGTCAGCCAGTCCGCGCTCACGGTGGGCCTCGCTTACACCGGGCTCATCGACGACCTTGCCGTGTTCAACCGCGAGCTGAACGACGCGGAGGTGCAGGCGATCTTCGCCTTGCCCCGGGGGATCGCGTCGCTCCCGCGCTGACCTTCGCAAGCAGCGCGGACGGGGCCCTGCTGGACCAACGCTCCCGATCTGGGCGCCCTCTGGACGATCGGGATCGAGCGTGCGCTCTCGCCCAGCTTAGCGACTCGAGCCGACTACGCTGGTTCGCACTGCGTAGAGCGACTTCCGTGCGGTGATGTACAGCGTCTTGCCGTCGGGGCCACCGAAGCACAGGTTCGCGGCAGACTCGGGCAGCAGGATGCGGCCGACGAGTCGCCCGTCAGGGTGGAAGATCTGCACGCCGTCCCCGGAGCTCGACCACACGCGGCCCTCGCGGTCGACCCGGATGCCATCCGGGCCCCCTTGGTCGAGCCGGCAGAAAACTCGTCCGGCATCAAGTCGGCCGTCGGTGCCGACGGCGAACACCCGGATGTGACGGGGCGTCCCTGAGTCGGCGACATAGAGCAGCTTCTCGTCCGGTGAGAACGCCAAGCCGTTGGGCTGCACAAAGTCCCGCACTACCGCGGTGGTCATTCCCGTCGCCGGATCGTGACGGTAAACGAAGTTGCCCGGCTGCTCCTTGCCCTCTCGCTGTTTGGTCGTGGGGTTGGTCTTGAGCCCATACTCGGGGTCGGTGAACCAAAGGCTGCCGTCCGCCTTGACCACGATATCATTCGGGGAGTTCAGGCGGCGCCCCTCAAACCGATCCACGATGGTGACGAGCTGGCCGTCCGCCTCCTGCCGGGCCACGCGGCGCCCGGAGTGCTCGCACGTCAGGAGCCGTCCCTGCCGGTCGAGGGTGTTGCCGTTGGCATTCCGGCTCGGTTCACGGAAGCCGGAGATACCGCCCGAAGGAGACCAACGGAGGAGCTGGTCCTTGGGAATGTCGCTGAAGACGAGGATGCCTTCGCGGGGGAGCCAGACCGGTCCTTCGGTGAAGACCAGGCCGGTGGCGAGGCGCTCGACCTTCGCGTCAGCGGGCAGGCAACGGGCGAATTCAGGGGCATCAACCGGGGCGAAATCAGCCGCCGCGAGGGGGAGGGCGACGAGGGAGACAAGGGTGAGGAGCGGGCGCAGGCGGAGCGGGGTTTTCATGGGCGAAGCGCGGAGATAAACTTTTTTGGCAAATTTTGAACGCCGAGCAGAGCAGGGCGTCTCTCTCCGCGGTAGTTCAATGGTTTGCTTGGTGTTAGGTGCGAGGGCCGCCTAGGGGTAGGCGGCCCTCATCTTTTCCCAGGTCAGCCGACCCACTGGCGGCCGTTGCGGAAGAGCCGCATCCACGGGCTATCTTCGCCCCATTCCCGAGGAGCCCAGCTTAGGCAGGCGGAGCGGAAGACCCGTTCCGGATGCGGCATCATGAGGGTGACGCGTCCGTCGCGGCTGGTCAGTGCGGTCATACCGGCGGGCGATCCGTTCGGGTTTAGCGGGTACCGCTGAGTCACCCGGTGCTGGTTGTCCACAAATCGCGCGGCGACAAGGCCTGAGGCGCTGAAGGCCTCCGCGGCGGCGGCATTAGCAAATTCCGCCCGGCCCTCCCCATGGGCCACGGCGACCGGCAGCACCGCCCCTTCCATTCCGGCGAAGAGAAGACTCGGGCTGCGCTCGATCCGCACCGCAACGTAGCGCGATTCATAGCGCTCACTCTCGTTCTGAACGAACCGCGGCCAGTCGGCGGCCCCGGGGATGATCTCGCGCAAATTGCTCATCATCTGGCATCCGTTGCATACCCCGAGCCCGAAGGTGTCGGGCCGGGCAAAGAAGGCGGCAAACTCCGCCCGGGCGCGTTCATTGAAGAGGATACTCTTGGCCCAGCCCTCGCCCGCACCCAGGACGTCCCCGTAACTGAAGCCACCACAGGCGGCCAGGCCCCGGAAATCCCGGAGGCTTACCCGTCCTGCCAGGATGTCCGACATATGCACGTCCACCGGCGCGAAACCCGCCCGGTGGAACGCGGCCGCCATCTCGACCTCGCCGTTGACGCCTTGCTCGCGCAGGATGGCGAGGGGCGGCCGGCCCGTCAGGTCGCGGCCTACGGTGACAGTGAAAGGCACCACCGGGCGCAGGCCGGGGTCTTCCCGGTCGAGACGCAGAGCATGCTCGGACTCGGCGCACGCCGGGTTGTCGCGGAGGCCGGCGATACGGCGGGTCACGTCGGACCACAGGTCCCGCAGGGTAAACAGGTCCTCGGACCAGAGTTCGCTCCCGCCCTGCCGGACCTTCACCCGATGCTCGGCGGTCGTCCGGCCGAGGGGGTGGACGCAATCTGCGAGGCCTTGGGCCGCCAAGATGGCATGGACCCGCTCCCGGTCGCCGGTCCGGATCTGGACCACAGCGCCCAACTCCTCGGCGAACAGGGCCGCAAATGGTTCCCGGGCCTGCTTGGGCAGGTCGAGGCAAACGCCGCGGCGGCCGGCGAACGCCATTTCGATCGCCGTGACCAGCAGTCCTCCGTCGGAACGATCGTGGTAGGCCAGCAGCAAGCCCTCGCGGGCGAGTTGCTGGATCGCACTCCAGAAACCGCGGAGATCTTCGGGGCGGTCGACGTCCGGCGGGGCCTCCCCGGTCTGGAGAAATACTTGGGCGAGGATCGAGCCGCCCAGCCGGTCAAGGCCGCGGCCGAGGTCGATCAGCAGCAGCTCTGCGTCCTCGATTGGCTGCAGCTGCGGGGTTAGGGTGATTCGGATATCCGTGACTGGCGCAAAGGCGGAGACAATCAGCGAGACCGGAGAGGTGATCCGGCGATCGGTGCCGCCTTCCGGCCAGACCGTCGACATGCTCATCGAGTCCTTGCCGACCGGGATCGTGATCCCGAGGGCCGGACAAAGTTCCATCCCGACGGCGTGGACGGCCGCATACAGGTCCGCAGCCTCGCCGGGCACGGCCGGTGCCGCCATCCAGTTCGCGCTTAGATTGACCCGCCCGAGCTCACCCACCTGCGCGGCCGCGAGGTTCGTGAGCGCCTCCCCGACCGCGAGGCGGGCGGAGGCGGCGGCGTTGTTGACCGCCGCGGGCGTCCGTTCCCCCATTGCCATCGCTTCGCCGGTATAACCGTCGTAGGCGGCCGCGGTGACTGCGCAGTCGGCGACCGGGACCTGCCAAGGGCCGACCATCTGGTCGCGCGCGACCAAACCGCCGAGGGTGCGGTCGCCAATCGAGATGAGAAAAGTTTTATCGGCCACGGCCGGGTGCAGCAGGACGCGGCGCACGGCCTCCGCGAGCGAAGCCTCGATCCGTAACGGAGCCAGCGGACGCTGGCGAGAGGTCTCCCGACGATGCATTCGGGGTGGTTTTCCGAGGAGCACCTCCAGTGGCAGGTCGATTGGCCGGTTGCCAAAGTGTTCGTCCGTGACGACCAGGCGGCGCTCGGCGGTAGCCTCACCGACGATGGCATAAGGCGCGCGTTCCCGTTCGCAGATCCGGGCGAACTCGGGCAGCCGGGCCGCGGGGATCGCGAGGACGTAGCGCTCTTGGGATTCATTGCACCACAGCTCCAGCGGGGACATCCCCGGCTCGTCGTTGGGCAGGCGGCGCAGCTCGAAGCGGCCGCCGCGGCCGCCGTCATTGACGAGCTCGGGCAGGGCATTGGAGACGCCTCCGGCGCCGACATCGTGAATGAACGCGATGGGATTCTCGTCGCCGAGGGCCCAGCAGCGGTCGATCACCTCCTGGCAACGGCGCTGCATCTCGGCATTGTCGCGCTGCACGCTGGCGAAATCGAGGTCCTCGCTGCCGTGCCCGCTCGCGATCGAGCTGGCGGCGCCCCCGCCGAGACCGATGAGCATGGCGGGTCCCCCGAGGACGACGAGGTGGTCGCCCGGCTCGATCGCCCCCTTGCGTACGTGGCCAGGGCGGATGTTGCCCACGCCGCCCGCGAGCATGATCGGCTTGTGGTAGCCGCGGAGTTCGGGCCCGTCTGCTCCCGGTACCTCGGCTTCATAGGCACGGAAGTAGCCGCAAAGGGCAGGGCGACCGAACTCGTTGTTGAAGGCAGCGCCCCCGAGGGGACCGTCGAGCATGATTTCGAGGGGCGGCGCGAGCCGGGCCGGTCGGCCGTGGTCCGTTTCCCAGGGGCGCACCGCGCCGGGGAGACGCAGGTGGGAGACCGTGAAGCCGACGAGCCCGGCCTTGGGTTTGGCCCCGCGGCCGGTCGCACCCTCGTCGCGGATCTCGCCGCCGGAGCCCGTGGCGGCCCCGGGAAAGGGGGAGATGGCAGTCGGGTGATTGTGCGTCTCGACCTTACAGAGAAGATGGATCTCCTCGTCTCGTTCAACGTACCGGCCGGTGCGCGGGTCCGCGAAGAAACGGCGGCCGGGGTGTCCCGCCAGCACCGCGGCGTTGTCCTTGTAGGCCGAGAGGATTCCCGCGCTGTGCCGCTCGTGGGTATGACGAATCATCTGGAACAGCGAGCGGTCGCGGGACTGGCCGTCGATCTCCCAGGTGGCGTTGAAGATTTTGTGCCGACAGTGCTCGGAGTTCGCCTGCGCGAACATCATTAACTCCACATCGTGCGGGTCGCGCCCGAGAGCCTTGAACGACCGGGCCAGATACTCGATCTCGTCCTCCGCCAGCGCGAGGCCGAGCGTTCGGTTGGCCTCGACGAGGGCATCGCGGCCGCGCGCGCGGAGCGGGATCTCGGCGAGGGCGCGTGGCTCCTCACGCCGAAAGAGGGCGGCGCAGGCCTCGACGTCGGGGAAAACGGCCTGGGTCATCCGGTCGTGCAACCGGCCTTGGATCCGCGCGGTAACTTCCACCCCGGGCGCCGCTTCGAGGTCGAGCGTGTACTCCACCACCCGCTCCAGCCGTCGCACGGCCCCGAGGCCGCAGTTGCGGGCGATATCCGTCGCCTTGGAAGACCAAGGGGATAGCGTGCCCGGGCGCGGGGCCACCACAAGGGTCCAGCCCTGCTGGCGGTCTGCCTCCCGCCGGGGCCCGTACGTCAGCAGTCGCCCAGCGAGCTCCAGACCGCGGTCATCGAGCGGGGCGCTGAGGTCGATGAGATGGACGAACTCTGCCGCGATGCCGCGGACCGGGGCACCCGCCGCCGCCAGGTCCTGGCGCAGCTTCTGCAAGCGGAACGGGGAGAGGGCGGGGGAGCCGCGGAGGATCAGCATGGACGTCGGTGCGCGACGCTTTCGGATCGTCCGGGCACGGTCAAGGCGCCCCCGGCGCGAATTTTTTTCGGCGGCCGAGAAAGCCGTTGACCAATCTCCCGGCGTGCCCGAGATCAGCCGTCTCTGATGATGCCTGCCGAGCGAATTTCGTCCCCCGGCCGCGCCCCGCGCGGCGCCTGCCGAGTTCCGGCGGGGCCCGCTTATGTCTGACCGCATCCGCCACGAGTGCGGCATCGCGCTGGTCCGGCTGCTCAAGCCGCTTTCGTACTACCAGGAGAAGTACGGCACGCCGCTCTGGGGCTTCACCAAGTTGTTTCTCCTGATGGAGAAACAGCACAACCGCGGTCAGGACGGCGCCGGCGTGGCCTGCGTCAAGCTGGAGATGCCTGCTGGCGTGCCGTTCATGTTTCGGGAGCGGAACATCAAGGCTAACCCCCTGGATCGAATCTTCCGGACCCTCCTCGCCCAATACCAAGAGAAGGTGACGGCCGGCGATATCCATCCCGAGTTCGCCGATACGGTGAAGCGGAACTTCGACTTCGGCGGCGAGTTACTGCTCGGCCACCTGCGCTACGGTACTTCGGGCGGCTACAGCCTCTCCTCCTGCCACCCATTTTTCCGGCGCAGCCCCTGGCCGACGCGCAACCTCGCCCTCTGTGGCAACTTTAACCTGACCAATACCGAGGAGCTGAACCAATCGCTGATCGCGATGGGACAGCACCCGATCTTCGCGACCGACACCCAGGCCATCCTCGAAAAAATCGGCTTCTTCCTCGATGAGGAGCACGAGGATAACTACCGCTTCCTGCGCACGCGCGATCTGGGCGGCGAGCAGCTCTCACGCCGCATCAGCGAGGACCTCGACCTGACTCGCGTGCTGACCCGCGCTTCCCAGAAATGGGACGGCGGCTATGTGCTCTGCGGGCTGGTCGGCAACGGGGACGCCTTTGTCGCGCGGGATCCCGCCGGGATCCGCCCCTGTTTCTGCTTTCAGAACGATGAGGTCATCGCGTTCGCCTCCGAACGCGCGCCTTTGATGACGGTGTTCGACCTGGCGGCCGAAGACGTGCGCGAAGTGGCTCCGGGCCACGTCTGCGTGATCAAGCGGTCCGGCCGGCTGACGGAGGCTGCCTTCACTGCGCCCTTGCCGCGCGCCTCGTGCTCCTTCGAGCGGATCTACTTCTCCCGCGGCAACGACGTGGACATTTACCGCGAGCGCCAGGAGCTCGGCGCGCAGCTGGCTCCGCGCGTGGTGGAGCGAATTGGGCGTGATTGGGAGAATACCGTCTTCAGCTTCATCCCCAACACTTCCGAGACCGCGTTCTATGGGCTCATGTCCGCGCTTCGTGCGCACCGGCGCGACGAGGTGAAGGCGGCGATCCTCACCGCAGCGCGCGACGGCCGCCTGGAT
The DNA here is from genome assembly GCA_041175845.1 of Verrucomicrobiota bacterium. Taxonomy (GTDB): domain Bacteria; phylum Verrucomicrobiota; class Verrucomicrobiia; order Opitutales; family Opitutaceae; genus ER46. Next base: position 285 of record JBEDEF010000434.1, on the reverse strand, counting down.
GAGGCGATGCTCGACGACTTGATTCTGCGTAACTGGCCGCGCGGCGAAAAGGTCGTGAGCAAGGACATCAAACTGCGGACGTTCATCGGCCAGGAGACGATGCGCAATCACTTGGCCAGCCACGTTTACGACATCACCTACGGCTCAATTCGTGCCGGCCGCGACACGCTGGTGGTGGTAGACGACTCGATCGTCCGCGGCACCACCTTGCGACGCTCGATCCTGCGCATCCTGGCCCGGCTCGGGCCGCGGCGCATCGTCATTGCGTCCACTGCGCCCCAGATT
>JBEDEF010000433.1:0-2638 GCA_041175845.1 Verrucomicrobiota bacterium | reverse complement strand
ATCGTACACGTGCCGGGTGTGCGCGGCCAGATGCAGCAGCGCATAGGCGCAGGCGGCGACGCCGACCAGGCGCCGGTGCCGGTTGAGGGCCAGGGGCACCGCGGCGCCGGGCCAGAGCACCCGCAGCGGGGAAAAGGTCAGCACGACCGCCAGCAGCACACAGGCCACCAAGCCCCAGTGGAGCAGGATGTACTTGAGCGGATCGGTGAGGACGGTGAAGTCCGGCACCACGAACAAGGGCCACGCCGGCCAGAGGCCCGGCAGGAGCACCAGCGCCCAAGCCGTCGCCGAATGGCGCAGAAAGCGGGCCAGCGGCTGCACCCGGGGCCTAATAGTTGCGCCGCAGGTCCATCCCGGCGTACAGCGGCGCGACCTGCGCCTCGTAGCCGTTGAACATCAGGGTCCGCTGCCGCTGGCCCAACGCGCCGCCGGCGCCGATCACCCGCTCGCTCGCCTGCGACCAGCGGGGATGATCCACCTTCGGGTTCACGTTGGCATAGAAGCCGTACTCGTGGGGCGTCATCACCTGCCAAGTGTTGCGGGGCTGCTTGGCGACAAAATCGATCTTCACGATCGATTTGCCGTACTTGAATCCGTACTTCCACGGGACCACCAGGCGCAGCGGCGCGCCGTTCTGGTTCGGGATCGCCCGGCCGTAGATGCCCGTCGCGATGAACGCCAGCGGATGATTCGCCTCGTCCAGCCGCAACCCCTCGAAATACGGCCAGTCGAGCGCCGAGGTGCGCTGGCCCGGCGCGCTCTTCGGGTCGTTGAAGGTGGTGAAGGTGACGAATTTGGCCTCCGGCAGCGGATCGGCCAAGGCGATCAGCTTCGCCAGCGGGAAACCATCCCACGGAATGACCATCGACCACGCCTCGACGCAGCGGAAGCGGTACACGCGCTGTTCCGCTCCGCCCATCCGGGTCACGAGGTCGTTCGCGTCGAGCTTGAGGGGATTGCGGATCAGGCCGGTGATCTCGACCGTCCACGGCTCGGTCTTCCACCCGCGGTTGGCGTTGACCTTGGGGTCTCCCTTACCGGTGCCGAACTCGTAGAAATTACAGTAACTGGTGATGAGTTCGTACGGCGTCGGCTGCAGGGCGGGATCGCGGTGATCCGGGTTCATCCGCGAGGGGAAACCCGCGGTCGCACCCGACAGCAGCGAGGGCGCGGCCAGGCCCCCGGCGACGGCGCCGCCGAGGGTGCGGAGGAAGTCCCGGCGAGGGCGCAGGTGATAATCGCGCTCCGGGGTGCAGGCGGACTCGGGCAGTTCCCAATCGCGGGGGGTGCGGATCAGCATAGGCGAGAGTAAGGCGCGAAGCGGCGCCGGGGCAACTCAGACCGCCCAGCCGTCGCGGTAGCGGCGGGTGAGCCAACGGGAGTCGCCGCCGCTGTTCCAACCCGCGAACCGGCTCCGCGCCGGGTCCCAGCGCGCGTTCGCCCCGTATTGGTAGGCGAAGTTCATCACGTGGCAGGCGATGACCGTACTGGCCCCCACCGCGACGTCGCAGATGGGCCGGCTGCGCTTGCCCACGGCATCCAGGAAGTCCTCGAAGTGGCTCTTGCTGTTGTACAGCCGGACCTTCGCGTCGGCCAGGTACTCGCGCTCGGTGAGCGTGACCTCGCGTTCCATCGACGTGCCCTTGTCGACCTCCTTGTCCCAGAACTTGCGCAGGACCTTGCCGTCGCGGACGAACTCGAACTTGCCCCGGTTCACGTGCACCTCGCCCTCGGTGCCGAAGAACGAGACGCCCTTGCCGCGGATATGCGTCAGGACGGTGCCGTCGGCATAGACGAGCTGCGCTCCACGCTTCGCGTTCTCCCAGTCGCGCGGCGCCCGCACCTCCACCGGCCCGCTCTCGTCCATCCCGAGGCCCCAGTGGGCGATATCGATGTGGTGGGCGCCCCAATCGGTGATCATCCCGCCGCCAAATTCCCACGTCTTGCGCCAATCGGGGAAGTGATTGTGCAGACCCCGCGGCGCCAGCATCGGGTTGTAGTTCACCAGCGGGCCGGGGCCGCACCAGAGGTTCCAGTCGAGGCCGGGCTCCAGGGTCTCCGCCGGCATCGTGTAGGGCTTGGCGGGATCCCCGAAGGAGACGCCCACGGCGTAGACCCGCCCGATGACGCCGTTGCGGACGAGCTCCGCGGCAACCCGGAACTCTTTGGACGAACGCTGCTGGGAGCCCACCTGGAAGACCCGGCCGGTGGCGCGCACCGCCTTCACCAGCTCCACCGCCTCGCGCACGTTGTGGGTGAGCGGCTTCTCGCAATAGACGTCCTTGCCGGCCTTCACCGCGGCGATGGCGATGTAGGCGTGCCAGTGGTCGGGGGTCGCGATCAGGACGAGGTCGATGTCCTTCCGCGCGAGCAGTTCCCGGAAATCATTGTAGGCGGCACAGGTCGTTGCGGTGCCGGTGCCGGCTTTCTTGGCGTAGGCGGCGTCGACCCGGCGCTTGGCGTCCTCCCGGCGGGTGGTGTCAACGTCGCACACCGCCAGCACCTGGATGTCGTCCCGCTGAAGGATATTGCGCAGGTGGCCGCCCATCTGCTTGCCCATCCCGATGCAGCCGACGGTGTAGCGGCGGCTGGGGGCGGTGGCCTGGGCCCAGACGCGGGCCGGCAGGAGCAACGGGGC
>JBEDEF010000432.1:0-4267 GCA_041175845.1 Verrucomicrobiota bacterium | reverse complement strand
GCCCTGGCCGGTAGGACCGCGGAACTCGGGCCATTCGGCGGGGGCGGCGGCGCGGGTCGCGGCCGCGGTGAGCGCAAGGAGCAGGAGGCCGGGGAAGAACGGCGAGGCGGGCATCGGGGGAAGAGGCCTAGGCCGGGTCCTCGCCGCGCGCAATCCGTTCCGCGCGGAGGTAATTGGCCCGGAAGAAGGCCGCCAGCTCCGCCGCCAGGCGCACTTCCTCGACCTTGTTGCGGGCCGCGAGGCGCGGGCGCACGTCGGTCAGGACGCGGTCGTAGGCCACGCGGGAGACATCCTGCAGCACCGCCAGCGCCGCCTCCCGGCGCGGCGCGGGCGCCTCCTGCACGGCACGCCACGCGCGGCGGAGCTCGACGTGGGTATCCTGGCACATCACGCGGATGATGAGGGACATCTCGCGAAAGATCCGCCCCGTCCAGGCGTCGCGGTAGACGAGGGGCTCGGCGATCGCGTAAGGGGCATCCTCCGGGTCGCTGCGGCGCGCCGCGCCGTCCGGCTCGGTGTAGAACTCCCGGCGCACGGGCAGCCGGCGTAGCGCGAAGCGTTCGGGCCCCCCGGGGACGCCGGGACGGTAGTTCCACAGCCGCTGGCCCTCGAGGGAAAGCGTGTACTCGATGAACAGCCGGCCGACCTCCGCGTGCGGCGCGCCGCGGAGCAGGCCAATCGGATCCACGGAGGCGGTCGAGCCACCGGGCGGCGAGACATAGCCCACGCGATCCGAACGGTCGCGGCGGCGGACGGCCTCTTCCTGCTGGCGACCGTAGAAGTCGATGCAGAGCCCGATGGCGCAGTTGCCGGCGGCGACGTCAATCGGCGGCTTTTGGGAGGTGTCGGTGAAGTAGCGCGCGTTGGCGCCGATTCGCTGCAACAACTGCAGGCCGGCGATCCAGCCCTCGCGCACCGCCTCTGCCTCCAGGCCGGCGGCATCCGCGGCCGGCCGGGCGCGCCGCAGCGCGTTCAGGCGCCGCTGCATCTGTTGTTGGATGATGTTCTCGAAGGCCTTGGCCACGGACCCGCTCTTGGTCGGATCGGCGAGCGCCACCTCCCCCGCCAGCCGCGGATCCGCCATGTCCTCCCACTGCGCCGGCGCGCGGTCGAAGCCCAGGCGGCGCAGGGAATCGCGGTTGAAGATCATCCCGTAGGAGCTGAGCACGGTGCCGATCCAGCGCCCCTGGGGATCCCGGAAGGTCTCCCCGGCGAAGGCGGCCGGGATGGCCTCGTCGCGGAACCACTCCGGACGCCGCGCTGCCAGGCCGGCGTCGACCAGGCGGCCGGCCTGCGCCTGCCGTTCGAAGTCGTAGGTGCCGCCGCCGAAGAAGACGTCGATGCCGCAGCCGACCGACGAGGCAAGGAACGCCGCGCGCGCCTCCCGCGCCGCCGCCGATGCGTCCGCGGGTAGCCGCGGGTTGGCGAACGCCGCCTGGACCTCGAGGCTCCAGGGACGGCCCAAGCGCCGCGTCCAATGCTGCTCGAAGGCCGACGCGTATTCACCCTCGAGGAAACGGGCGATCTCGCTGGTCCCGCCGACAATCCGCCAATCCATCGCGACCGTCCGGCCGGTGCGCTCCCGATACCACGCAGCGAACCCCCGGCCGTACTCGTAGCGGATCGCCTCGTTGTGCGGGGTGATCACCACCAGCGTGTCGTCCGCGGAGCCCGGCGCGGGGCGGGACGGCCGCAGCGCGAACGGCAGGGCCACGATGGCCGCCAGCGCCAAGAGCAGGGCGAAACGCTTCATCCTCGGGCCTCAGGCCGTCAGCACCACGACGTCGTGGGGCTCCGCGCCCGCATAGACCTCACCGCGGTCCGGCTGGTCCAGGAAGCGCGGGTTGAGCTCGACGATCTTCAGATTCAGCTCCCCCGCGACCAGCTCGTGCTGCGCAAACTCTCCCAGGTAGATCGAGGCCCCGATCCGGCCGCGCACGGCATTGGCCACCGGCGCCTCGCGGCTTAGCACCCAACACTCCGGCCGCACGGAGACCGTCACCGCCGCGCCGATCGTGGGCCGCGCCGCAGGATCGCCCAGCACCCCCCGCATCGGACCCACCACGGTGTCCACGTGCGCCCAGCCGTCCGCGATGCCCCGCAGCTTGCCCGGAATGAAATCCGTCTCGCCGATGAAGTCCGCCACCACCCGGCACACCGGTCGCCGGTACACCTCGCGCGGGGATCCCACCTGCAGGATGCGCCCGCCATCCAGGATCGCCATCCGGTCGGACACCGAGAGCGCCTCCTTCTGGTCGTGGGTCACGTACACCGTCGTGAGCCCCGCCTCTTTGCACACCCGGCGGATCTCCGCCCGCATTTCCAGCCGCAGCTTCGCATCGAGGTTCGACAACGGCTCATCCAGCAACAGGCAGCGCGGCCGGATCACGAGCGCCCGCGCGAGCGCCACCCGCTGCTGCTGGCCCCCGGAGAGCTCGTTCGGCCGGCGCGCCGCGTAGGCTTCCATCCGCACCGACGCGAGGGCCTCCGCCACCCGCCGGTTGATTTCCGCCCGCGGTACCCGCCGTTCCTCCAGGCCGAAAGCCACGTTCTCCGCCACGCTCAGGTGCGGCCACAGGGCGTAGCTCTGGAACATCATCCCCGTGTTCCGCTTGTGCGGGGCCAGCTGCGTCACGTCCTCGTCACCAAAGAAGATCTTTCCCTCCTCCGGCAGGTAGAAGCCGGCTAGGCTCCGCAGCAGGGTCGTCTTGCCGCAGCCGCTCGGCCCGAGCAGGAAAAACAGCTCCCCGGGCGCGATGGCCAAATCGAGGTGCTGCAAGGCGGTGACGGCACCGAAGCGCTTGGTCAGCTGCTGGACGCGGATGGAGATCATCGGGGCCGCGACCTTGTGGGGGGCGCCGGCGGCGAGGGCAAGCGCTGAGGCGGCCCGGCGCATCTCGGGCATTGACGCGCTTTTTGCCCGGGCGTTTCCTTTTCAACCATGCGCGAAACCAAGTCGGCGGCCTCGGCCCTCAAGTACAAACGGGTCATCCTGAAGCTTTCCGGCGAGGTGCTCCGCGGGGGGAAATCGGGCGACCCGATCGACAGCGACACCCTGTTCCAGGTGTGCAGCCAGGTGCGGGAAATCCACCGCCTTGGCGTCCAGGTCTGCGTGGTCATCGGCGGGGGCAACATCTTCCGCGGGCTCAACGGCGAGAAGCGCGGGGTGGACCGGCTGACCGGCGACTACATGGGGATGCTCGCCACGGTCATCAACGGCCTCGCGCTGATGGACTGCCTCGAGAAAATGGGCGTCAGTACCCGCGTGCAGTCCGCCATCCCGATGAACCAGATCGCGGAGCCGTTCATCCTCCGCCGCGCCATCCGCCACCTTGAGAAGGGGCGCGTCGTCATCTTCGTTGCCGGCACCGGCAACCCCTACTTCTCCACCGACACGACCGCCGCCCTCCGCGCCTCCGAGATGAAGGCCGACATCATCATGAAGGCCACCAAGGTGGACGGGATCTACGACAAGGACCCGAAGAAGCACGCCGACGCCGTCCGCTACGACCACCTCACGTTCATCGAGGCCCTCAAGCAGCGCCTGAACGTGATGGACTCCACCGCCTTCTCGCTCTGCATGGACAACAACGTCCCGATCCTCGTCTTCGACCTGCACGACGAGCACGCCATCCGCAAGGCGATCTCCGGCGAGAAGATCGGCACGCTGGTCCGCAACTGAGCCCCCGCTTATGTCCCATCCCATCCTGACCGAAGCCACCGCCCGCATGAAGAAGGCCGTGGACCACACGCTCCACGAATTCAGCGCCATCCACACCGGCAAGGCCACGCCCGCGATGATCGAGTCGGTCACAGTCGAGGCCTACGGCTCGATGGTCCCGCTCAAGCAGTGCGCGGCCATCTCCACGCCCGATGCCCGCCTCATCCAGATCCAGCCGTGGGACGTCAGCCTCGTGAAGGCCATCACCAAGGGCATCATTGACGCCAACCTCGGCTTCAACCCCATCCCCGACGGCAAGACGATCCGCGTCCCCCTGCCGGAAATGAGCCGCGAGCGCCGCCAAGAGTTCGTCAAGAATGCCCACCGCCTCGCTGAGGAAGGCCGGGTCCACGTCCGTAACGTCCGCCGCGACTCCCTCGAGCAGGGCAAGAAGGCCAAGCTCCCCGAGGACGAACAGAAGCGGCTCGAGAAGGACATCCAGACCGCCACCGACAAGGCGATCGCCGACATCAACAGCCACCTTGCCCACAAGGAGAAGGAGCTGCTGACGGTTTGAGCCCGCGCGGATGACGGCCAGTCCCGCCC
>JBEDEF010000431.1:0-3303 GCA_041175845.1 Verrucomicrobiota bacterium | reverse complement strand
CCCGCTCGGTCCACCGCCCACCGTCCACCGTCCACCGTCCTACGTCCTCCGCCCTCCCTTTCCCCGATGAAGAAAGCCCGCGCCCACTTCCCCACCGTGCCCGTGATTCCGTACGAGGGTCCCGGCACCGACAATCCCCTCGCCTTCCGGCACTACAACCCGGACGAGGTCATCGACGGCCGGACGATGGCCGAGCACCTGCGCTTCTCCATCGCCTACTGGCATGCCTTCCGGGGCGTCGGCGCCGATCCCTTCGGCCCGGGCACCATCGTGCGTCCCTGGGAAGCGGGCCGCGATCCCGTCGGCGTGGCCAAGGTGCGCCTCGAGGCGGCCTTCGAGTTCTTCCAGAAGATCCGCGCCCCGTTCTACTGCTTCCACGACCGCGACATCGCCCCCGAGGGCCGGACCCTCGCGGAATCCAACCGCATCCTCGACCAGGTCGCTGGCCACGCGCACGCCCTGCAGAAGTCCACGGGCGTGAAGCTGCTCTGGGGCACGGCGAACCTGTTCTCCAATCCGCGCTACATGTGCGGCGCCGCGACCAACCCCGATGCGCACGTCTTTGCCTACGCCGCCGCGCAGGTTAAAAAGGCGATGGAGGTCACCCAGCGGCTCGGCGGCGAGAACTACGTCTTCTGGGGCGGCCGCGAGGGCTACGAGACGCTGCTCAACACCAACCTCAAGCGGGAGCAGGAACACCTCGCCCGCTTCCTGCACCTCGCCGTCGCGCACGCCAAGACGATCGGCTTCCAGGGCCAGTTCCTGATCGAGCCCAAGCCGAAGGAGCCGACCAAGCACCAGTACGACTTCGACGTCGCCAGCGGCATCGCGTTCCTGCGCACCTTCGGGCTCGAAAAGCACTTCAAGTTCAACATCGAGACGAACCACGCCACCCTCGCCGGCCACACCTTCCAGCACGAGATCGAGGTAGCCGCCGCCGCCGGGATGCTCGGCTCCATCGACGCCAACGCCGGGGACCTCCTCCTCGGCTGGGACACCGATCAGTTCAACACCGACGTGCGCGAGCTCACCCTCGCGATGCTCTCCATCTTGCGCGCCGGCGGCCTCGGCCGGGGCGGGTTCAACTTCGACGCCAAGCTGCGCCGGCCCTCCATCGACCCCGAGGACCTCTTCCACGCGCACATCGGCGGGATGGATGCCTACGCCCTCGCCTTCAAGCTGGCCCGCCGGATCCTCGCCGACGGAAAATTTGAGACGTTCGTGCGCGAGCGCTACGCCAGCTTCGACACTGGCTTCGGCCGCGACATCGAGCGAGGCAAGACGGACTTCCGCTCCCTCGAGAAGCTGGTCGTGACCAAGCTCGGTGAACCGCAGCCGCGCTCCGGGCGTCAGGAATACCTCGAGAACCTCCTCCTCGCGTACCTGCACCGCTGACCGCCCCGACCCCGCCGGTCCGCCCTCAATGCTCTGGCGCCTCCGGCCGGTCTTGCTGCTGCTCGTGCTCGCCCTCGGCGCCGGGGGCTGCACGTCCTTCTCCTCCCGGAAGGTCGTCGACCTCTCGCGGTTCCAACGCTTCTTCGTCGAGACCCGGCTGAACGAGAATCACCGCCTCGACGAGGCCCTCGCGGCGGCGCTGCGCCGGCAGGGCCGGCAGGCGGAGGCGGGGCCGCGAACGATGATGCCGCCGGGCACCGAGGTGGTCGTGACCTACGACGCACGGTGGACGTGGGATTTCCGGAATTACCTGATCGAGTTGAACGTGGAGTTCCACACCGTCTCGCCGCCGAAGAAGCTGGCGGACGCGCGCCGCTACCAACCCTCGCTCTGGCCGCAGCCGCCCGGGGAGGTCGTGCGCGGCCTGCTGGAGCCCCTCTTCCGGCCCTGAGTGGCGGGGCGAAGACCCCGTTGGCCCTAAGGCAGCTGGTCCTACCGCCCATCACGAACCCCAGCGGCCTGGTGTAGCTGGGGCGCGCCGCCCCGGCCGTGACCAACAAAACCTCATCCCGCCCAGTCCCCGGCTCAGGCGATGAGATCCTTCACCACTTCGCCCGCGACGCCGGTGAGGCGCACGTCGAGCCCCTGGAACTTGGTGTTCAACCGCCGGTGGTCGATGCCCAGCAGCGCCAGCATCGTCGCGTGGAGGTCGTGCACGTTGACCACGTTCTCCACCGCCCGGTAACCCAGCTCGTCGGTCGCGCCGTAGGTCATCCCACCCTTCACGCCGCCGCCCGCCATGAAGACGCTGAAGCTGAGGATGTGATGATCGCGGCCCGTCCCCTGCCCCATCGGCGTGCGCCCGAACTCGCCGCCCCAGAGGATCAGGGTGTCGTCGAGCATCCCGCGCTGCTTGAGGTCCTTGATCAGCGCCGCCGTGGGGCGGTCCACCTCGCTCGCCCCCGAACGCATCCCGCGCTCGAGCTCGGCGTGGTGGTCCCACGCGCGGTGGTACAGCTGGATCATCCGCACGCCCCGCTCCGCCAGCCGCCGCGCGAGGAGGCAGTTCGAGGCGTAGCTGCCATCGCCGGGCTCCTGGATGCCGTACTGTTCGAGCGTCGCCGGCGACTCCCCGGAGAAGTCCGTCAGCTCAGGCACGCTCGCCTGCATCCGGAACGCCATCTCGTACTGCGCGATCCGCGTGGCCACCTCGGGGTCGCGCACCTCCTCGCCCAGCAGGCCGTTGAGGCGCCGGATCTCCTCCACCACCTGCCGCTGCGTGCTCTGGCAGACGCCCTCCGGGTTGCCGATGTAATGCACCGCTTCGCCGCGCGACTGGAACTGGATTCCCTGAAACCGGCTCGGCAGCACGCCGCTCGACCACTGGCGCGCCGAGATCGGCTGCAGGCCCAGCTTCCCCTGCGAGGTCAGCACAATGAAGCCCGGCAAGTTCTGCGACTCCGCGCCCAAACCATACAGGAGCCACGAACCCATGCTCGGCCGGCCCTTGATGATGGAGCCGGTGTTCATGAACGCGTGCGCGGTGTCGTGGTTGATCTGCTCGGTCTGCATCGAGCGGATCACGCAGAGGTCGTCCGCCACGGTGCCGAGCTCGGGAAACAGCTCGCTGATCTCGATGCCCGCGCGCCCGTGCCGCGCGAACTCGGTGAACGCCCCGCGCGCCTTCAGCTCGGTGTTCTGCAGCTGCGCCAGCTGCTGGCCCGCGGTGAACGACTCGGGGAACGGCTGCCCGTGCAGTTCCTTCAGCTTCGGCTTCCAATCGAAGGTCTCGAACTGCGACGGCCCGCCCGCCATGCACAGGAAGATCACCCGCTTCGCCTTCACCGGGAAATGCGGCGCCGCCAACGCCCCGTTCCACCCCGGCGGCCGCCCGCCCGCGGCCGGAGC
>JBEDEF010000430.1:0-2586 GCA_041175845.1 Verrucomicrobiota bacterium | reverse complement strand
AGGCCAGGGCGACCAGGATCAGATTCGCCGCGAGCGCCGTGAGGGTGACCCCATAGCCGACCGAACCGGCGAGCACGAGGAGCGTGGCAATCAGGGCGGGGCCGGCGATCAGGGGCATCCCCAGAGGCACCACCCCGCAGTCCTCGGCGGGGGCCGGCTCCGGTCCGGAATGGGCGAGGTCGCGCGCCGCGATCAGGAAGAGGATCAGACCGCCGGCGACCTGGAAGTCGTGCACCGAGATCCCGAGGGCCGCGAAGATGCTGGCGCCGAGGAAGAGGAACAGCAGGGCCACGCCGCCGCCCGTGAGCGTGGCCTGGAACGCCACGCGCCGCCTTTGGAGGGGCGACAGGCCGCGGCCGAGCGCGAGGAAGATGGCCGCCAGCCCGATCGGGTCGATCGCGACGAAGAGTGGGATGAAGGCCTGCAGGAACTGGGCGGACCACGCGGACACCCGACACCCAAGGCCTGATGGCGCCCCCGCGCAAACCGTGAAATGCCCTTGTCTTCCCCGCCGGGCCGCGGGCAAGGTCCGCGCCTTCCCGCCGTCGCTCCATGAAGATCAACCAACGCCTCACTGCCCGGGCCCTGCTCCCCAAGACCGACCGCGTCTTTGAGCTCGCCGGCCGCAAGATTCGCGCGCTCGACGCCGCTTGGGACCCGACCAAGGGGACGCCGGTTTTCACGTGGAAGGGCCGCTACACCTCGCGTGGGTGGACCGAATGGACCCAAGGCTTCCAGTTCGGAATGGCGTTCCTGCACTTTGATGCGACGGGGGACGAGGAGCTCCTCCGCCTGGGCCGCGAGAAGACGGTGCGCCACATGGCCTCTCACGTCTCGCACGTGGGCGTGCACGACCACGGTTTCAACAACATCTCCACCTACGGCAACTTGCGGCGCCTGATCCTGGAGGGGCGTCTGCCGGCGGACCAGCGGGAGCTCGACTACACCGAGATCGCCCTGAAGGCATCCGGGGCGGTGCAGGCGGCGCGCCATGTGCCGACCGCCTACCGCCAGCCGTGGTCGCCCCTCGCGGGTGCGGCGGGCGTGGCGCCCTCGGGGTACGTTTATTCCTTCAATGGGCCCCAGTCGCTCTTTGCCGACACCATTCGCTCGATGCGTTCCCTCGTCGTGGCGCACCAGTTGGGGCACGTCCTGATGGGCGAGGGCGACAAGCCGGTGAATCTATTGCACCGCGCGGTGGAGCACGCGGCGACCACGGCGCGGTTCAACGTGTTCTTCGGCCAGGGGCGCGACCGCTATGATGTCCGCGGCCGCGTGGCCCACGAGAGCATCTTCAACCGCAACGACGGCCAGTTCCGCTGCCCCAGCTCCCAGCAGGGCTACTCGCCGTTCACCACGTGGACGCGCGGCGCCGCGTGGATCATCTGCGGTTTCGCCGAGCAATTGGAGTTCCTCCATACCGTCCGCGGCACCGACCTGGATGCGGTGGGTGGCCGGCGGGCGGTGACCGACCTGTTCCTCGAGACCGCGCGCGCCGCCAGCGACCTGTATATTGATGGCTACTCGGCGCGGGACGGCGTGCCGTACTGGGACAGCGCGGCCCTCGACACCCACCGCCTGGGTAACTTTACGGCGGTGGACGCGGATCCGTTCAACGCGCACGAGCCCGTGGACAGTTCGGCGGCGGCGATTGCGGCGCAGGGTTTCCTGCGTCTCGGCCAGTACCTGGCGGGCCAGGGCCAAGCCGCGGCGGGCCGGCGTTACCTGCAGGCGGGGCTGACCATTGCGAACACCCTGTTCGCCGAGCCTTATCTGGCGACGAACGTGCGGCATCAGGGTCTGTTGCTGCACAGCGTTTATCACCGGCCCAATGGCTGGGACTACATCCCGCCGGGCCGGAAGGTACCGTGTGGCGAGGCCTGCATGTGGGGCGACTACCACGCGCTGGAGCTGGCGCTGCTCATCCGGCGTCTCGCCGCCGGCAAGTACTATACGTTCTTCTGAGGTGTGGCCGCGGCTGCAGCCGCGGACGATACTGGGTGGCGTACTGCATCCGCGGCAACTGCCGCGGCCACAACGCCTGCGCAGAGGACACCTCATTCCGCGCTGCTGGCTTGCCCGGAGGCCCGATTCCCCTTCCCGTTTGCGCCATGAACCTGCGCTCCACCCTCCTCCGTCCCCTCACCTTCATCGTCGCCCTCGCGTTTGCCCTCCCGTTGGGCGCAGCGGAGGCGAAGGTCGTCAGTCCGAAGGAAGCCGCGGCGCTGGTGGCCAGCGGCAAGGCGGTGCTGGTTGATGTGCGGGAGACCGAGGAGTGCGCGGCCTCAGGCGTGGCGCAGCCGGCGAAGGTGCTGCCGAAGAGTGATTTCGACGGCGACCAGAAGCAGTGGCAGGCGTTCCTCGCGGCCAATAAGGGGAAGCAGGTGCTGGTGTACTGCGCGAGTGGCCGGCGGTCGAAGGCGGTGGCCGAGGCGCTGGCGGCGAAGGGGGTCGACGCCGCCAATGTCGGCGGCCTGAAGGATTGGGCCGCAGCCGGGCTGCCGGTGCGGAAGGTGGAGTAATCCCTCCTTCGCCAAGGCTTCGGAGGGCGCAGCCCTCCTTATCCAAGGCGCGGCCCTCCTTATC